>JAYKHH010000214.1:0-17260 GCA_035285265.1 Leptolyngbyaceae cyanobacterium
GAACCAATTTGGCAAAGAGGAAATGTCCCCCATTGGTCAGCATCCCAAAGATAGGTCGGGTTGGATCAGGACTGCCCAACATATAGGCTAAAAGTTGCGCGATCGCTTCCTCTAAGGCAATACCTGCCCGCTTCGACTCAATCACCAACAACCAAAACTGTTCCTTTAAGATCAGGACATCCATTCGTTCTTCAATCGTAGTGCCATCCTCATCTTGAAGGGCGATCGTGACTGATTTCTCCGGCTTGACTTGAAAGGGGGCAATATGAAACCCTGCAATAAACAGTAAGGGATCTAGCATCGCCATTCTGACTGCATTTTCAGCTAAAGGCGGACGTTTCAGGAGGCTCAGGTATCCTGCTTTCAGGCGATCGAGGGCTTCTTGCTCCCAAACACTTAATTCTGGCAAAACCGCTTGCCACTCCCTAAAAAATTGTGGATCGGTAACTTCCACTAATCCACAGCGGTGTTCTAGCTCGTCAATTGGAATCAGGGAAGCAGCAAGGGTCTGAACCATAGAATCTTCAAAATCTAGATGCCTCTAATTGTAGCGATGCCAATGTAGAACAAGATTTGTCTTCCAGTGCTCATCCATTTTTGAGTTCGGATAAATGTTAACCGAGAAATAAATTTAACTCATTAGCATGGGAATCAAGTAGCCCCCAAAGGCAGAGGTTTGTGGGGAGGCGCTAGTCAGGACTGCAATTCATAGAACTGGAAGAAGTGAATCCTATGTTCTATTAAAGGCGATTCAACTTTTATCACAAAAAATGCTGGCTGGCTAGGTTAAAATTGCTCCACCCATGAGGCGTTGGTAGCGATATTCTAATTCTGACTGCATCAGGGGCCAAGACTTCAACGTAGCATCTTTCGTGATTACCTTCTCGGCAGCTTCCCGTGCTACCTCTAGGACTGCCTGATCTTCTACTAAACTGGCTAGGGCAAAATCAGGCAAACCAGATTGCCGGGTTCCCAAAACCTCCCCAGGCCCCCGAAACCGCATGTCCATCTCTGAGATAAAGAAGCCATCTTGGGATTGCTCCAAGACCTTGAGCCGTTGACGGGCGGTTTCCGCCTTGGAGCTACTCATTAGCAAGCAGTAGGACTGCTCAGCTCCCCGCCCAACTCGTCCCCGCAATTGGTGCAGTTGGGATAACCCAAATCGCTCTGCATGTTCAATTAGCATTACCGTAGCGTTGGGGACATCTACACCCACCTCTACCACGGTGGTTGACACTAAAATTTGAGTTTGGTTATCTCGAAATTGATTGATTGCTTCTTCTTTCTCCGCCGAGGTCATGCGACCATGCAGGAGTCCTACCTTAAACTCTGGGAAGATTGTGTCTTGCAGTTTTTGGTGTTCCTCAATCGCTGACCGCAGATCCAATTTTTCCGATTCTTCCACCAGCGGTAAAACGATGTATACCTGCTGTCCTTGGGCAATTTGGCGGCGCATCAGGTCATAGGCGTGGGCGCGATCGCTCCCTCCCAAGACCGTCGTGCGAATTGCTTTGCGTCCTGGTGGCAGTTCATCGATCTGGCTGACATCTAAATCGCCGTGGAGGGTGAGAGCCAGGGTACGCGGAATAGGCGTGGCGGTCATCGTTAAAACGTGGGGGTCTGAACCCTTGCGCTGAAGTTTTGCCCGTTGTTGTACTCCAAACCGATGTTGCTCATCAATCACCACCAAACCCAGGCGTTGAAAAATCACCGGATCTTCAATTAAGGCATGGGTGCCCACTAATAGGGGCAGTTCCCCGGTCTGAAGTTCAGCTTGAATTTGCCGCCGCTTAGCAGTCTTGGTAGAACCTGTCAGCAGTTCTACGGGCAGATGCAGTAGGTTAAACCAACCCACAAGCTTCCGGTAATGCTGCTCCGCCAACACCTCCGTGGGGGCCATGAGAGCGGCCTGATAACCCGACTGAATGGCAGCCAGGATTGCGACTACGGCCACCACCGTCTTACCGGATCCGACATCTCCTTGTACCAAGCGATTCATCGGGGCAGGCTGTTGCAAGTCATTGAGAATGTCATTGACCACCCGTTCCTGCGCCCCCGTAAAGGCAAAGGGCAGAATTTCATAAAAGCGATCAATTAGGTGCCCCGTTGGAGCCAGAATCGCACTGCTCTGGATTTGCCGTTGGACTTGGCGACGCTTGAGTAATCCTAGTTGCAGGTAGAAAAACTCATCAAATACTAAGCGCCGTCGCGCTAGTTCCAGGGCGTTACTATCGGGGGGGAAGTGAATGTGGGCGATCGCCTCCGACAATTCAATCAGTTGATAGAGATCCCGGAGAGCTGTCGGCAAGGCATCCTGAAGTTTAGCGGCAACAGGAATCGCAGCAATCACGGCTCGTCTGACTAAATCCGCTCCAACCCCTTCAGTTAAGGGGTAAATCGGGACAACCCGTCCTACCGTAATCGACTCAATCTGATCCCCTGAGTGATCCAAAACCTCTAGCTCTGGATCTTCTAAGGTCAAGCCATATTTTGTTTGTTTAACTAAACCAGAAGCAGCGATCGCCGCACCGGGAGGATACAACCGCTTTTGTTGCTCCTGCCAACCCCGACTGCCATAGCGACTGCCTGCATAGAAGCGACTCAGCTTCATTTGCCCGCTGTGGTCTTTAATCACTAGCTCAAAAATCGTTAGTTTTTGGTTACGGGGACTGGTGAAGCAACTGCACCGCTTCACCGTGGCAATTAAGGTTACCGTTTCTCCCGGCTCTAAATCTCGAATATAGACTTGACGCGCATAGTCGATGTGGTCACGGGGATAGTAGTAGAGCAAATCCCGCACGGTGTACAAACCAAGTTTCGCTAAACGTTCCCCGTTTTTAGGGCCAATGCCGCTCAAACTGGTTAAGGCTTGATCTAACTGAGGCGTAGCCGTAGGCTGGGAAGTTTTCTTGTCCCTAGGTTCTTTCAGGGGGGCAGTCTTGGGTAGTTTCGGCTTAGGAGGAGTAGGTTCTGGCTTGTTTTCCGCTTGCCGAACTTGGTAAAGCAGTCGCCGTGTTTCTGCGATTAGATGTTGGCGTTGAGCAAAGGACAAATCCGAGTAATGGGTAAACTGAGCTGCGACTTCCTGTAAACGTAGGCGATCGCCCTCCTTCACCTCCGTAGGAGGTTGGCTCAAACTTTGACTGAGGAATTCACTAAACCGATATTGCTTCCCCATCAAATCATTAAAGCCCCGGTCTGCTTCCACGGCCAGGGCTTTTTGAACTCGCATCCAATCTAGGGGCGGATCTTCGGTCATTCCTCGAACCAACTGGTGCGCCAAGCCATCTCAGCCTCTGCGATCGCCCGTTCGTGTTGCTTTTTGTGATACTCCCTGCCTAGCATCTTGACCCTGCTAGCAAGACTACGAATTTTAGTGCGCCAAGCCATCACGGTTGAATCCGTAAACTCAATATCTGACAGTCGCAGATAAACAATCATAATCTGGATTGGCTCTACATTGGGAGGTAGATGCAAATTCTCTGAATCTTCTAGGGCTTCAGAACGCAGAGATTCCGGTAAGTTCTCCGCCACTGCTCCAATCAACAAATTTAAGATATTGGGTACTCCTGGGCTAGATTCCAGGGAGGATTCTGATTTAGCCGCCACTTCTAGTAACGGAACTGGCAATTGAGCTGGAATCACTCTAGCCTGCTGCAAGATCTGGTTCGCCATGTGGGAAATTGTCTGGAGCGTCTCTAAAACCGCCTGTTCCAGTTGCTCTTGCCACGATCCTAAAACCTTGGGATGAAAGGGAGACTGGGGATAACCCCCATGAATTGGATTAGGCCCAGTTGCTTCAGCCTTCTCTGCTTCTTCAGTACCATCCATCTCTTCAGTAGCCCCAGTCCCCTCTCCGTTCTCGGAACCTGTAGAGTCTAGAGTTGCTTCTAAAGAGGAGAATTCAGAAGTTGCTGCTTCCTCTTGGGCTTGTGAACCCATTTCTCGGGCTTTCATGCAGTTCAGCAATTGTCCTTGAGCGTGCTGACATAACTGCCGCAAGGCTTTTTGTAACTGCTGTCGCTGACTCAACGATAATCGCAAAAATTGCTCAGGATAGCCCTGAGTACATAAATGGTAGGCGGCTTGGATTAACTGTTGTCGGACTGCCTGCCCTAGAAGCGTTAAGTAACGGTTGTATGTATCGTGAAACTCTTCGGCAGTGGCAGCCATTACTTTTTCTAATGCTGCAATATCTCGCTCAATCCGTTCAACTGCTGCAACCATGGCAATTCAAGTGTGGTTGTCTAGGACTAAAGAAAAGATATAAAGAGGGTGGGTTAAACAGCACCAAAAACCTGTTTGAGAAGTCCTGATCTTCATTCCGATAGTCCCCTAGCCCCCTAAATCCCCCAATTCTGGGGGACTTGGAATCCGATCCCCCCCAGAATTGGGGGGCTAGGGGGGCAGATGCAGAGGGGTAGAGACGTTTCAAACAGCTTCTGAAGTCGAATTGTGGACTTTACACAGCACCACCCGTCTGGGCTGCTACTTCCGCTGCAAAATCGCTCTCTTGCTTTTCAATGCCTTCACCTAAGACAAAGCGCACAAAGCGACGGACTTGGATGTTTTCACCGAGTTGGGCGATCGCTTGCTTCACCAACTCTTCTATCGTGATGTTTTGATCTCGAATAAAGGGCTGATCCATCAAGGTCATTTCTTTAAGGCGCTTGTCAATGCGACCTTGAACAATTTTTTCTTTGATATTGGCTGGTTTACCAGCTAGGTCATCCCGTCCCATTTCGATCTCTTTTTCTTTTGCAGCAACCTCTGCAGGAATATCGCTGACCTTGACGTACTCGACGTTAGGAGTTGCCGCAATCTGCATTGCAATGTTGCGAACAAGAACCTGGAACTCTTCGCGACGAGACACGAAATCGGTTTCACAATTCACCTCTACGAGAACGCCAACGCGACCTCCCGTATGAATATAGCTGCCCACCAGTCCTTCGGCAGCAACCCGGCCTTCCTTCTTGACTGCGGAAGTAATGCCTTTCTGTCTCAGCCATTCAATGGCCTTTTGCGAATCACCGTTAGTTTCTTTGAGGGCTTTTTTGCAGTCCATCATGCCTGCGCCAGTTTTGTCGCGCAGTTCTTTGACAAGTTGTGCTGATATTTCTGCCATCTTATTTGAGTCCTACTTGCTTGAGTCCTACTTGACAATGAAATTTTTGTACTCGGTGGTGGCCAGATTTTGGTAAGGGCGCTAACTCCCACCAAAATCCTTCATGAAGATTAGGTTTCATGAAGATTAAATCGGAAATAAAATTTTCATGGGCATCTATGGAAAAACTTGGGCAGTAGCCCACCCAAATTTTCCCATAGACACTGAAACCACAGTAGTAAGCAGTTGTTTGGGGCGGGCTGTTTTTGAGAATGGTCTACAGACGTACCACTCTCAACCTAACACCCCCACCTATACCCAACTATATTAGTTGTCGGTTTCGTCGTCGTCGTCAGAGGCGAAAGCATCAGCTTCGTATTCGTCATACTCATCTTCAGCACCCTCGTAATCGTCATAGTCTTCTTCAGCATCTAGCTGTCCATGGCGACCTTCGTAAATTGCGTCCGCAAGCTTTCCGACTATTAGCTTAATAGACCGGATTGCATCGTCATTGGCAGGAACTGGGATATCCACCAAGTCGGGGTCGCAGTTGGTATCTAGCAAGGACACAATGGGCAGGCTGAGCTTCTGACACTCTAGAACCGCGTTATATTCCCGCTTTTGATCCACGATGATCACGACATCGGGAACTTTACGCATGGATTTAATTCCACCCAGATATTTCTGAAGTCTTTCCAATTCCCGACGTAGAACGGATGCTTCTTTTTTGGGACGGCGTTCAATAGCTCCGGTTTCTTCCATGCGTTCGAGTTCTTTCAACCGATCCACACGGGTTTTGATTGTAGTCCAGTTGGTAAGCATTCCTCCCAACCACCGCTGGTTGACATAGCTAGCACCACACCGGGACGCTTCCTGGGCAATAATGCCTGCCGCTTGGCGCTTAGTCCCAATAAACAGAAACTTCTTACCCTGTTCAGCCGCTGTCCGCATGTAAGCGTAGGCATCATCCATTAACTTGGCAGTTTGCACCAAATCAATAATGTGAACACCGTTGCGAGACGTATAAATATAGGGAGACATTTTGGGGTTCCAGCGACGGGTCTGGTGCCCAAAGTGTACCCCTGACTCCATCATTTGAGCCAAAGAAACAACTGGCATATTTTTCGTACTCCTTTCGGGTTAATCCTCCACCCAGGCGTATTTCTGGGGCTGTAATCCCCAAGAGACACCCGAAACCCTGGATGTGTGATTTTTAGACAACTTTTCTAGGGTAGCATAGCTCAGTCTTCCTTTGTATGTGGGTTTTTAGGGGTACTGAGAAACTTAAACTTATTGAGCTTCAGGCTTCTACGTAGGGGCATGGCACTGCCATGCCCCTGTTAGTCAAAAAACATGGTTAGTAATACAATTTCTAATCCTTATCCAGATTGGCCTGTATTGGCTTTCCCAGCGGTTTTCAAATCTTATCTAAGATCATGTTTTGTAACTGATGGCTGGCTGTATTCCCATGGAAATGTATTATTAGTGCCACTATATTTCGATGGGATTTAGGAGGGCTTATGGTGCAAGATCAGGGAGGAAAGGGAATTTCTAGACGGAAAATGATGCTGTTGGCTGGAGCAGGAGCTTTAACGGCCTGTGTAGGCTCTGGAGTTCTCTTTCCAGGAGCTGCTGCGGCCAAAAGCTCTGCACCTACCATCAGTCCTGATACGGCGCTCAAGTTGCTCCTAGAGGGCAACCAACGTTATGTGGAAGGCAAACTGATTAACGCCGATCGCAGTCCTGCCGATATCCGCCGACTTGCAAAGGGGCAGAATCCTTTTGCAGTGGTTTTAGGATGTTCTGACTCCCGTGTGCCACCAGAGATTGTCTTTGATCAAGGGCTAGGTGACTTGTTCACGGTTCGAGTCGCTGGTAACTTTGTGGAGGCGGGTGGACTTGCTAGCATTGACTATGCGGTAGAACATTTGGGTTCTCCTTTGGTGGTGGTGCTGGGCCATCGTCGCTGTGGTGCTGTGACGGCAGTGGTGGATGCGATTCGTGCTGGCAAGGCGTTACCCGATGATTTGAGCAAATTTTCTGAAGCGATCGCCCCTGCAATAGAACCCGTAAAAAACAGATTAGGGGATATGGTTGATAATGGGGTGCGTGCCAATATCCAGTATGTAACTAACCAGTTGAAAGCATCTCAGCCCGTCCTGGCAGAATTTGTCAGGCAAGGCATGGTCAAGGTGGTGGGAGCCTATTACAACTTAGACACGGGCGAAGTTCAGTTCATTGTCTAAATCGTAGGAGTTTTGGTAGGAGTAGCAGATAGGAGTAGCAGTAGTAGCATGTTCAAGAAATTGAGGGGAGGATTACTGGTTGGAGTGGGCTACATGCTGTCTCCCCTCTCTTGGTGGAACGACCTATTTTTTAATCTTCCGATCGCTCTCTTGTTTGGCTATCTAGTAAGTTGGGCTAAACCAGACTGGTTCTTGCCGTTCACGATTCTTGGTTATTGGATCTCGAATGTGTTGGGGATTGTGATGATGCAGATGGGAGCGATGGATATGTTTTGGGGGGAACAGGAACGCAACCTCAAACGGGATCTATTGCTAGGCTTGGGTGGCTCAACGCTTTACACGGTGGTAATTGCCGCTCTGGTCTATTTTCATATCCTGCAAATCCCGGATTTTCTACTGCATCTTTGAGGCTGTAGGCAAACATTGTCATGTCGCCATGAACTCCATGGGCGATCGCATCCTCTCCCCCAGTTTTCCAGAATTAAACCTTACAGCAGAGTAGATCTGTTCTGCTGGAGAATAGTCTTGACTTGGGCTAACTCTCCCGAATCCACAAAGCGAGTCCACCGCCTCGACCTCGCGCCGCAATAAAATCTGGGGTAACTAGAAAAAACGCAAAAAACGGAAGTTTTGAGATCGGGCGCTCGTAGAAATTTTCGGCCTGTGCCTGACCACCTCGCATTCCACCGCTATACACAGTACGGTTGAATAGATGAACCTGCAGGTGGATGAAATCAAACGCTAACAGATTCTTTTTACCCGAATATTGGATCGGCCCTGTTAGCTTCAGTTCTAGCGCTCCCAATTGCACCTGATTCCCAATTTTTCCGCGATCAGGTTGGGGGTCAACCTCCGCTTGTATCTGCACCGAAAGATGAATTTTTACCCAATCAGGCACATATCGCCCCTTACCCAGGACAATCCCAGCTCGTTTCCGTGCTTTTTGGGTTCCTGTCACAAAACACAATCGCCAGTTACCTACCAGCGTGTCTAGAGAGTACGGCGATCGCTGCTGTTTTGCCGTTTTCTCAGCTTCGAGTAGCGCCTTCACCACTGTTTCTGATGGTAGATAGGAACTACCCGACTGAGTTTGAAACGTCGTCGCTGCCTCTGTAAGCACAGAGAGAAAATCTAGATCTACCGGGGTGGAGGGTGGGGTCGTCATCATCCAGAGGGAAATTGGTCAATCGCTGCCATCGCTTTTACGAGGACGCGATCTGCCTCAATCTTAAGGTGTTCCAGGACAAAGGTAGTACCCTGATTCGCAAGATCCCCTAGGCTTAAGACACTGCTGATGTGGGCGATCGCTGCCTGAATCAATTCACCAGGAACCCCCTTTTCCTTAAGACCCTGCTGATCTAGAAGAACGGTATTACTATGCACCTCAATTCTAGGTATCGTGGTGCAAACCCCCAGTTCAACTTCTTCACCTCGACTCCACTGAAAGCGAAATCTAATCTCATCGGGTTGCAGTTCACAGTCCACCTGCTCCAAGCGCTGGGACTTCTGGGTTGGTTCAGATGCCTGTAATAACTCAGCCCTCAGGAAATGGGTTAACTGCTCTTGGGTAATCACCAATTGCAGTGATCCGGTAGAGGGATGCAGCAGTTCTATCTTTCTACGGTGCATGATGCCTTGAAGGTTGACTGCAGCCCCACCAATCTCAAACTGGAATTCTGCCACCCGCAGATGGGGTCGCAGCAGGAACCCAGACATCAGAATCGAAAGGGCATCAATTTCCCCACGAGTTAATTGCTTAAAATCAGCTTTAATTCGAGCTTGCAGACGTTCTGCCTTGACGAGTCTTGCCAAGACCATCTCGATAAATCGATTGACGGCTTGCTCTCCAAACTTAGGCTTCTTTTGCGTCACGCTTTATTCTTTTAGCCTGATTTTATTTTTATTTTAATTTTTTATTTTAAACGATTTAAAAATGGGTCGCCTGGGATTCGAACCCAGAACTATTCGGTTAAAAGCCGAGTACTCTACCATTGAGTTAGCGACCCTGGTTTTTCGGTGACTCAAGCACCGTTTTCAACGATAACATAGATTCCTGAAATATTGAACCATGATTTTCAAAAAAGTGGCAACGCTGCTGAAATCAGGAATGATTGCGCCCCCCTAACCCTCAATTTCAGTTCCCTCCCCTTGCAAAGGCTACCGTGTCTACCGATCTCAAGCACAAACCAGGAGACCCGATCAACCCACCCCCCTAGCCCCTCCCAAGAGGAGGAGTGACCCTTCTAGTTCCCCTCTTGGGAGGAGTTTCCAGGTTGCGCAAGACTTGTGTATACACAGCAGCCTTGCAAAGGGGAGGGTTAGGGTGGGGTAATTTAGGGGCAAAACGCAGCCACGATCTAGAACAACAACTTTAGACAACCTTAGACAACTTTAGATAGTTTGAAATTCCCACCTACTAGTCCCCAGCAAAATAATGATCTAAAAAGTTCAAAATATGGTTGCGTAGCTCAAAGTACTCTGGAGATTGGCGAAGCGCTTGGCGATCGCGGGGATGGGCAAAGGGCACCTCTAAAATTTCTCCAATTTTTGCATTGGGGCCATTGGTCATCATCACAATCCGATCCGACATATAGAGGGCTTCATCGACATCATGGGTAATCATCATCACGGCCTGCCGATGACTTTCCCAAATATCCAGCACTTGGCGCTGCAACTTTTGTCGGGTGAGGGCATCCAGGGCTCCAAAGGGTTCATCCATGAGCAGCATCTTGGGTCGAATCGCCACCGCACGGGCAATCCCCACCCGTTGTTTCATACCACCAGAGAGTTCATCGGGGTACTTGTCCGCCGCCCCGGTTAAATTCACCATGGCTAGGTGTTCGTTAACAATTTTGACTTTATCCTTATGGGAAGCCCGCTCATATACTTCATCCACTGCCAAACGAATGTTTTCTCGCACTGTCAGCCAGGGCAGCAAAGAATAGTTTTGGAACACCATCATCCGCTCTGCTCCAGGCTTACGAATTTCCTTACCTTCTAGGTAGGCAGCACCAGAAGTCGCCTTTTCTAAACCCGCCACAATTTTCAGTAGGGTAGACTTACCACAGCCAGAGTGACCAATCACTGAGATAAACTCGTTTTCAGCGATCGTGAGATTGATATTGTCCAAAATGACAGTTTCGCTACCATTACTGGTGGGGTAAGACTTGACTAGATCTTTAATCACCAGAAAATCAGAAGGGTTGAATCGTGACTGTTGAAAACCAGGTACATGGATCGTCGTCTGCATCGTGGACTTGATCATAATCAGCTCCTGAATATTTATGAACGTTGATCAGCTAGCAACCTGATGACCTTTCCTTTGAGTCTGTCGAAATAAAACCCTCAAGACAAATAAAAACGTGAGGGGCGATCGGCTCGGATTTCAAAACTGTTGAGGTAACCCACTGGGTCACTAGGATCAAACCCTTTCTTGTCAATAAAGACTTCTGGGGGTTCAACTTTAAAATCTTCCTGCGGAGACTCAATCCCAATTTCAGCGGCAATTTCCCGATAGAGATCTGTACGCCACCCCTGACGAGTAATTTCTTCTGCATTCTTGGGAAACTCCGGAATTTGTCCCCATCGTGCAGCTTGAGTCATGAGCCACAGACTGCGCGATCGCCACATAAACGTAGAATGCTCCCCAGCGACGTGGGGAATATTCGCAGGCAAGTTAAAGAAAAGAGTCGTATCTTCGGCTTTAATCGTTCGATCTTTGCCATCAAAGCCGCCATAGTTGTAATCGCCCACAATGGCAGGTCGTGTAAATTGATCGATAGAACCTTGTTTAGGTCTAGCCCCGGTAAAGGATCGTTCCGTTAACAACTGGGCAACCTCGACGCGATTGTTGGGGTCACTGCAATAGCGACAGGCTTCAATCATGGCTTTCACTAAGGAGCGATAGGTTTTGGGGTTATTTTGAATGAACGATTCCATGACTCCCAGGAGTCGATCGGGATGACCTAGCCAAATTTCTTTTCCCTGGGCAAAGGTGAAACCAATGGGCCTGTTGCCCTGAATTGCCCGTGTATTCCAAGGTTCTGCCACCATATAGGCTTGCATGGCCCCGATCCGCATGTTGGTCACCATTTGGGGCGGTGAAACAATAATGATGCGGAATTCCTTGAAGGGGTCAACTCCGGCTGCGGCTGACAGGTAGCGAACAAAGTATTCGTAAATGGATGAACTGAGCACCACTGCCCAAACTTTGCCCTCTGGGGGTTGCCGCTCAAAGAAACCTCTAAAATCTCGCCCAAAGGCTTCTAAGTCACCGTTGTATTCGTGCCAGGGCCGTAGGCCAGCGTCCCACATGGCTTTGCTCATCGTCATCGCATTGCCATGACCGTGAATCGTCATGGCTGCACACAGGGGAGCATGGCGGGCACCTTCCGCCCCAATCCGGGCATTGGTAACGGCTCCAGACACCACAGGGGAGGCATCCAACCGTCCGAAGATTAAGCCATCCCGTGAGGTTGCCCAACTGGCTTCCCGGTTTAGTTTGACATTGAGACCATACTTGCGAAAAAAGCCTTTTTTCCAGGCGATCGCAAAGGGGGCGCAATCATTCACCGGGACATAGCCAACAACCAGGTTGGGTTTCTCTAGGGTGCTAGGGTCTACTACGGGTTTAATGGCTAAAGCATCTTCCGTCAGTCCACTGGCACTTCGATCGGTGTTAACGGTGCAGTTACTTAAGATCAGACCCGCCCCAGCGGCACCTGCACCCAGCAGAAACTTACGTCGCGTCCAATCGATGTTGCTCATATCGTTCTATTTTCCAAATTTTCTGTTTAGGAGGCCCAACCTGTCTCGATCAGGACGTTCTGGTAGAACGTCTCAACGGAGAGCAAGAAATGTCTCAATTACGCGATGTGCCACTTTTGGATTTAAGTCCCCCTTTTTAAGGGGGATTAAGGGGGATCTCTTCGTAGAATTGCTTGGAGGAGATCCCCCCTACCCCCCTTAAAAAGGGGGGCCAGACCTAGTTGCACATCGCATCTCAATTAGGAAACCTAATTAGGAAACCTTGGCGCTAGGTCGTCGATGGGTGACTAATGCCTCAACTTGGGCAACGGCATAATCTAGCAATAAACCCGTGAGGCCAATTACCAAGACCGCTAAAAACACAGAGCTTAAGTTCAATCGGCTCCATTCATCCCACACAAAGAAGCCAATGCCAACGCCACCCGTGAGCATTTCCACAGCCACAATCACTAACCAGGCAATCCCCAAGCTGATCCGCAAGCCCGTGAAAATATAGGGTAGGCTAGCAGGCCAGATAATCTTGGTAATCCGTCGCCAGCGAGGCATTTCTAGCACCCGTGCCACATCAATGTAGTCCTTCGAGATACTCGATACACCCAGCGCCGTGTTAATCACCGTAGGCCAAAGAGACGTAATGAAAATCACGAAAATGGCAGAGGGTTCCGCTAAATTAAAAATCGCTAGGGCGATCGGTAACCAGGCTAGGGGAGAAACGGGTTTAAAGATCTGAATGATTGGGTTTAGGGCCAGCATGGCAGGTTTCGACATGCCAATCAGAAATCCTAGGGGAATGGCTACAACTGCACCTAATAAAAAGCCTAGAAGGACTCGTCGAAGGCTCGCCAGCAACAGCCAACCAATGCCTAAATCTCCCGGCCCCCGAACATAGAAGGGATTCAGAATGTAGTCTAAGTTTTTAGTAAAAGCTTCTACAGGATTGGGCATCAAATCACTGCGAAAAATTGCCACAATCCACCACAGCAGAAGAATGCCTAAAAATCCTAATAGGGGTAGTAGGAAAATATCACGGATGATCAAGGATTTAGATCGCCGCCAAAACGATTTTCCTGCAATCGCAATTGCAGAAAGATTCAGTTGGATTGTCATAGTTTACAAAGCAGGTACAAAGAAAGAGCAGTACCAGCCAAGAACACTGATGAGCCAAACAAATTGTTAAAATGCTGTCTCTTCAGTCTCCTCTCAATGCCGACGAAGTTAGCTGACGGGCTAGGACTGAAAGATGTCCCTCTCTGTAAACAGACTAAAAGCTGGTTACAAAAATAAGCCCCAAAGTTGGTTCCTCCGCTCCAGATTTATTTCAATATAAATTCCCAAATGGGAAAAACTGGATTAGGCTGACTTACTCAAAGTTAATATTGAAAATTTATCATGATTTCTTTAGATGTCAACACCGATCAAGGAATAAACAAAAAGGAATAATGCAACTTTGTAGGTACTGCCATGCCGCTATAAAATGCAGATTTCGATTCCGCAACACCATTCTTCCTTAATCTGTGATCGTGTCCATCTAAGTAAACCGCAAATAAGTTTCCAGTTCATAAAAATTGCTTCTAGCTGTCACAATTTACGCATCGGGGCGATCGCTCCCATCGGTCTTATCTGAGCAAATCCTAGGCAACGATCGCGCTACTTCAATTTATCGGAGCGATCGCTCCGATGACCCACTGAGGCTACTGGCTCAAAGTAGGATATTGGGTATGGGGCCAAAATGACGAATTTTGGCGATCCAGTTCAGGAAAGCCCATTGCTCATGAAAATTGTTGCGTATTTGTATACGGATCCCTTAATTGAACCCTCCACGGATGCCTCGATTTGGGGATGGGAGATCGATCAGGTTTATCAAGATTTAGGTAGGCAAAATACGACTGCTAAGGGCGATCGCCCCCATCTCCAACAATTGCTGAAGGATTGCCAAACGCAGCCCGTTAGCTACCTGTTAGTACGACGCATTGAGGAATTAGGAGATTCAGTCGAAATTGTCAGCACGCGGCTGGCGGAATTGGAAGCATTCGGGGTGCGGGTGATTGTCACTGAGGCCGCAGGTACCCCTACGCCCCTGCAAGTTTTACAAGAACTGGAGCAAAATCAGCGCAGTCGTCGTATTCGTCAAGGTCATGCTCGGAATCGTGTCAAAGCCTTGCCGCCCCCTGGTAAGGCTCCCTACGGATACAAGCGAGGCAAAGATCGCTATGTTCTGGATCGCAGCACCGCCCCCATTGTTAAAGACTTCTTTGAACAGTTTCTACTCTACGGCTCCCTGCGGGGAGCCGTTCGCTACTTAGAAAAAAGGTATAGCAAGAAAATTTCCGCTTCGACGGGCCATCGTTGGCTGACCAACCGCGTCTATCGAGGGGATCTGGAATATCAAGATGGTCGCGTCGTCTTAAATACCCATATACCGATTATTGCCAGGGAAGAGGCCGCTCAGGTAGACCGCTTACTGCGTCGCAATCGTCCCCTGCAACCCCGCACTGCCAGTGCCCCCCGTTCCCTCGCTGGACTGGCGATCTGCGGGGAGTGCCAATCTCCGATGACCATTACCCAGGTTACAAAACCTCGCAGCAGCCAGGAGTATCTCTATTTGCGGCCCACGGCTTGTCCTAAACGACCGAAGTGCAGTGCGATCGCCTACGACCAAGTTTTAGAAAAAACCATTACTGCCATTTGCCAGGAATTACCCCGTGCCGTTTCCCAAACCAACTTGCCCCCCATCGAGGGAATTAAACGGGGGTTGGAAGGGGCGATCGCAGGCAAACAACAGGTTCTAGACCAAATTCCTACGCTTTTAGAGCAAGGCATCTTTGATGCGGAAACAGCCACGTTACGCACCTACAACCTGCAAACCGAGTTGGCGCAATTGCAAGATAAATTGGCCCAACTACCGCCTGTGAATTTGGTAGCGATCGCCCAGACCGTTTCCATTCCTCAATTCTGGCTCGATCTCTCGGAGTCAGAACGTCGCTTTTACTTCCGCGAATTTCTCCGTCAAGTCCAACTCATCCGCCACGAAACCGACTGGCGGGTGCAATTAGTGTTTATATTTTGAGGATCTGGATGCTGAGATCACAACGGGTTTCTCCCAAGTTTCAAAGTCCAGTTTTGCGATCGCCCACAATATAGTTAGCAGCGGCGGCATCCTGGGGAATGGGAGCTAGCCTGTCTTGGCTCACCAAGGCTTGATGAATAAATGCAGCCGTCTCCGCCCGTGTGGCGGGGCGACTTGGGTTGAGCACTTGCGGATTGGGATGATTAACGACGATGCCAGCCCTCGTGGCTGCTAGCACATCCTTCGTAGCCTGCTGGGGAATCTGGTCAGCATCGACATAGTAGTTGCTGATCGCTACGGATGCTGGAACCGGGGGCTGGGCCTGAGCACGGGGAGTTGGGGCAGGGGCACCGAGCTGAGCCGCTAGGGCTGGAGCACCCATAATCGGCTGCATTAATACGGTCATAGCCAAGGGAAACATTAATGGCTGTAGGGTTCTGCGTGCTGCTGCTTGAGGGGTTTGCGGTTGAGAGGTCGTTGCTTGCTGTGAAGCGGTTGCTACGTCTGGCAAGTCTAAATTTTGTGCCAAAGTCTCTAGTATTTCCACCCTAGAGATGGGTTGACGAGGCCGAAAATACCCCTTTGGATCAGCCTCCATAAATCCGGCTTCGTAAGCTTCTTCAATCGCTGCTTCAGCCCAATAGTTCTCAGGTACATCCTGATAGACGCTGCCACTGGGAATCGACCGTTCTCGACTTTGATCAAATGCTTGACGCAGGATGGCGGCGAATTCATCTCGCTCCATGGCTCGATTGGGGCGATAGGTGCCATCGGGATACCCAGCCACAATGTTCCGTTCGGCTAAGGCTTGGATAAAGGGCTGTGCCCAATGATTTTGAATATCAGGAAAAAAAGTGGTGGCTGGGTTAGGGGCAGCAATCACGGAAACCGGAACCATTAGGGGGGCGATCGCACCGACTCCTAGCCCTAGAGTCAACAAGGTCGTACTGGCTAATGACAACAAACGAGGGACGCTCAACATTACCCTTCTCTACTTCTTCAGTACTTGTAGAACTGACGCAGTTACTACAAATTGATCAGGGTGCTAGGGATTGTGGCAGGGCTACAGCCTTTCCACAATCCCCAACTGTTTCATTCCTGTGGTTTATAGGCTGCCTCATCCTGAGGTTAGCAAAGGGGCTACTTCCCTATCTCTGTCTGGTGATGGAGTCGCACCCGACCCACAGTAGCAATTGGGGTTTAGGTGGGGGCTAACTGGGGCAGCACCTGTTCCCCAAACACTTGAATGAACTGCTGCTGTTCTCGATTCACATTGTGCAGAATTAATTCATCAAATCCCAGGGCGATATATTCCTGTAGCCACTCCAGATGCTGTTGGGGATCTGCAGAAATGCGGATGCGTTCATCCAACTCCCCTAGCTTCACAAATTCTGCAGTCGCATCAAATTGTTCAGGGGTATTTAGCTCTGCCATGACTACACTTTTGAAAACATTGGTGCCCCACTGCTCATAGGCTTGCTGGCGAGCCGTTGCTTCGTTGTGAGCATAGGAAAGCTGCACCTTTAAAATCATCGGTTTTCCGGTTCCCCCACCTCGGCGAAAGGCATCCACCACCAGTTTTAGCTTTTCCGGTGGACGGGAAATGGTAATCAGCCCATCGGCCCAACCACCCAGCCACTCTGCCGTCTGAGCCGTAATCGCAGCTCCAATGATCGGGGGTGGAGTTTCAGGGCGGGTGTACAGCTTGGCAGTCTCAACCCGAACTAAACCGGAATGGGTGATGGTTTGACCTGCCCACAGGGCTCGCATGATCTCCACACATTCCTGGAGGCGGGCATTGCGATCGCCCTTCACTGGCCATTTATCCCCGGTAATATGCTCATTGAGCGCTTGCCCACTGCCCACGGTTAACCAAAAGCGATGGGGAAACATTTCTGCTAGGGTGGCGGCGGCCTGGGCAATAATGGCGGGATGATAGCGCTGTCCAGGAGCACACACAACTCGATAGGCTAGCTTGGGGGTTGCTTGCAGGGCGGCACCTAGCCATGCCCAAGCAAAGCCACTCTGCCCTTGGCGTTCGTTCCAGGGATGGAAGTGATCGGAGGAGAGGGCAAG
>JAYKHH010000215.1:0-13449 GCA_035285265.1 Leptolyngbyaceae cyanobacterium
CTCTTCTACGTAGGTATCCAGATACCGACCTAATCGAAGTGCGATCGCCCCATGTTCTAGGCTAGGCATTTCCTGTAATTCCTCATCCTCAAAATCGATGGGAGCTTCGATATAAGTCATCGCTGATTCCTCAAGCTGATGATCTTAGTTTTACAGGAACTTAAGACTACTTGCCAGCACTTCCTAGAATAAACAGGCTCAGCAGAATGCCACTGTTCCAGAGGCTATGGAGCAACATGGGCGCTAAGAGGTGGCGCGATCGCTGCTGAAGCCCTAATTGGTATACACAAGCAAAAAAGCTTATTCGTCCGCAAGCTGCAAAACCTTCTGATAGAGAGGCTCAGCTATCCAAAAACCAGCTTGATTCCTTAAGGCATCTAGGAGAGGTTGGATGGTTAGAATTAGACCCTGGCTTTTTGCTTCCAGTAAGATTCCCAAAATGCCTACATAACTGAGCTTGAGACGCTCTGCGACCATGCGACCTCGACGTTCATCAATCAGGAGTTGCTCAGCCCCAATTTCTAGAGCGAGGGCAATTGCTTCCGCCTCACCCAAATCCAGATCGGTATTGAGCGCTTCTACAACGGTGCGATCAACAAGCCGTTGAGTTTTAATCCAATCGAAGGTCTGAACTTCAGTAGCACCTGCGACTGGGAATGTTGGGTCAGTAAGTTCTTAATAGACGGCTTCCGGAATCATCACGGTACCGTAGAGTTGCTGGAGTAAACCAAGTTGGTGGATGGCAGCGAGATTATTCAGGGGAGAAGTATCGCTGACAACAATCATAGCCGACCTAGCTTTTGTAGATTTTTGATGTCTTGCTCAAGGTCATCTATACCGTAGTGAATGGGAATTTGTCGGCTAGCAAGGAGATGTTGAAAAGCAACCGAATGCATTCCAGCGAAACGACTGGCTTGAGAAAGGGTAAGTTTTTCCTTTTGAAATAACATGATAGCGATTTCTTGTTTCAGTTCGCTTTCAGTCATGCGAGCCGTGGTTAAGAGGTCATTGGAGATGACAAGACTCATAGCTGATTTCCTCGTCGGATATTGCTAGTTTAGCGAGATGAGACAGGAAGACCCATTCCAAAATTTACGTGCAGAGCATAAACCGCGATTTGAGTTTTACTTGCCAGCACTCCCTAGAATAAACAGGCTCAGCAGAATGACACTGTTCCAGAGACTATGGAGCAGTATGGGAGTGGGTGGGTTGGGCGATCGCCCCTAGACAAACCCCAGCAACATCAAGTATCCAATCTGGTTAAGCAGCTTCTATTTAAGCCGCTTCTACACTGGCGTTCACTTCAGCCAATGCAGTTGTGATCACTTCATCACTGACTCCATGCCGCCGTAAACTTTCCAATAACTTAGATAATTCAGGCATACTCGATGCTGGTGCTGCTAGTACCCCTTGCACCTCCGCCACATCTCGAAGTGCCGCTAGAAAAAGTTGAGGATCATTTTCCTCCAGAGCGCTTTGCAAATAAGCCATTGCCTTTTGAGCATCTCTGAGGTAATCCTTTAATACCACCCCAAAGGTCACACTTCTAACCATCTTCTCGCCTCCCATAATCTGCCCAATACTGCAACGCTTGCTGAATATCACTGGTTTGGGAACTCTTGTCGCCTCCGCACAATAGTAGAATTATGCGATCCGCAACCTTACCAAAGTAAACTCTGTATCCTGGGCCAAACTTAATTCGCAGTTCAAAGACGCCCTCGGTAATAAATTTGTAATCGCCAAGATTGCCCAGTTGAATCCGACGAATTCTCAAAAGAATCTTATTTGCACCCTGTGTATCTTTGAGTGAGTTGATCCAATCTGTGAAGGGCTGTTTTCCCTCCTGGGTCGTGTAGACTTCAACTTCCCAGGGTGTAACTTCCAATCAACTAATCTCCCATGTCGATTTTACTGACCATCATAAGATACCTTTCCTTGGTTTTAGTTACCCGCACTGCCTAGAATAAACAGGCTCAGCAGAATGCCACTGTTCCAGAAACTATGGAGCAGTATGGGCACTAAGAGGTGGCGCGATTACGAAGCAAGCCAGAAATGCTATGCCGTTGTACATCTGACCTTGATGGGACTAGATTTTAGGGCCATTGGATCTGTCAATCAGGATATACCACTCATCGTTAAGAAGGTAACCTCCCAAACCAAACGGGGTTGGGCATAGTTAAGCAAGGCTTGGCGAGCTTTTTCTAAGGACTGGAGAGCAGTGCCATAGGCAGAACTTTGCTGCCCTGAAGCCAGCCAATAGCGGTGTTGCAGATAGTCTACCAACCACAGTTGGGCTTCTGAATCGAGGGCTTTGTCAATTTGACGGGCAAGATCGAGGGCAGCTCGTAGGGATCGGGGTATTTGGGTGACGGCCTGCAGCAATTCGGGAGGCATGGCTTGTAATTGGGTATAGGCTGCGATCGCACTCCCTGGGCTCCCTTGGGCGATCGCTAAGACTTCTGGATGGGCTAAAATTTCGCCCTGACCAATCGTCTGGAGTACCTGCGCCATCTGATCCGCAGGCAAACGATGGAAGGGAATACGCTGACAGCGAGAAACCAAGGTTGGGAGCAATGCCTCCACTGCCGGAGCAATTAAAATCAAAGTAGCCTGTCCTGGCTCTTCTAAAGTCTTCAACAACCCATTGGCAGCAGACTCAGCCATGGTCTCGGCATGCTCTAGCACCACGACGGATCGCAGGGCTTCTAAGGGCGGACGGCTCAAAAACTGCGCTACCTCCCGCACCTGTTCTAAGCGGATTTGGGGAGGAGCCTTACGCTTGATCCCCAAGCTAGCTGCTTCCGTCGCAGACACTCGTTTGCCTTGGTGCAAATAGGTGGGTTCGATCCAGAGTAAATCAGGGTGGTTGCGCTGTTGCAGACGGTGCTGTTGGGACGAGGCACCTGACTTCGCCAACAACAACTCCAAGAAGCAATTCGCAGCCAAACTCCGTCCCACTCCGGAAGGGCCAGCAAACAGGTAGGCAGGGGCAATTCGGTTTTGCAGAACTGCCTGCGTGAGCAATTCTACGGCTTGAGTTTGCCCAACAAGGGGCGCAAAGGGGTTGGGAACCATTGGGTGAGCAGGGGGGTTAACACCGCTTGAATGTGTTGAGCGATCGCCATCGGGGGTTGATTGGCATCAATGCGGACAATACGCTCTGGATATTGAGCATACAAGGCATTAAAGCCCTGCTCGACCCGCTGATGAAAGGCTAAGTCCGCTGCTTCCATCCGATCAGCCTTGCCGCGTTTCTGAGTTCGAGCTAAGCCCACCTCCGCCGCGACATCAAGCCAGAGGGTCACATCACTGGTAAGTCCCCCCGTAGCGATTTGATTTAATTGGTCAATTAAGGGAAGACTTAGCCCTCGACCATAGCCCTGGTAGGCCACTGTAGAGTCGGTATAGCGATCGCACACCACCAGATAGCCCTGATGCAAATGGGGTTTTAGGCATCCTTCTACATGCTGTGCCCGATCGGCGGCGTATAGCAATAATTCTGCCTCTGGTGCGATCGGATCTGCAAATTGCGGTTCCAGTAATAACTGGCGTAACTTGAACCCTAATTCTGTCCCCCCTGGTTCGCGAGTCACCATAATAGGCGGCACTCCTCCGACTTCAACCCCCAGAATATTCTCTACTTCTGTAGTTTGGAGCCAATCCTGCAGGTATCGCAACTGGGTGGTCTTCCCAGACCCTTCCACTCCCTCAAACACGATCAATTTACCTTGCATGACTGATTCAGGGCTTATACACCTGCCATGCATCATAAAGGTTTTTGAGGGCCGCATGAAGTGCCAGTTCTCTAGTAACAAGCCATGATTTTGCAGGCAGCAGAATTCCTACAGCCCTGCCGTGACAAGACTTTCAGAACTTAAGTGCCGATTTCAATCAGCTTTCTAGGCACCTCTAGGGATGCGCTAGGCATTGCGGAAGGTATGATAGGAGGGTCTGAATTGCTCAATGCCTCGGGTTTCCTATGGCTCGCTACACTTGTCTATTTACGGTTGAAACTCCCTCTGAAGGGCTTCATCAGTCCCTCGCTAGAACGTTAGAGTCCTGCAATATGGACATTATTTATGACACGGGAGACTATATGATGGCTCGCGAAGTGCCGGGTCAGGTCTCCTTTTCTAAGCTCGTTACGGTAGAAATATTAATTGACAAATCTATGCCCCATGAGCGAGAAACTCGGATGAATTTTGTGATCAAAAATGAAGAGTTACCGCTTCAGGTTGATAATCATTGCCGCCAAGTATTTGAGCAAGTCACGGAAGCTGTGACTACTAGCGATGAATGGCACCTGATTGAGCGAGTAGCAGGATAAAAATCATCTGTTAACGTCCGTTAAAAATAGGGAGCCTCCGTAGGCCCATACGATTAGGGACATGGCATTGCCATGTCCCTAATCTTTATAGAAGTGAATTAATCAAGCTTTCTGAACCACCTTACTCTTCTGGATCGCCGACCATATTGGGGCTAATCAGGGTAATGTCAAACTCATCGGGTGGAAGTGTCGCAGCGGTATCTTGTTTTAAAAGATAGTAAACGGCTCGTACCTGGGGACCAAAAACAATTTCATCCTGATCTTGCAGGTTATGAGCTTGTAGCTTACGTCCATTGATTAAGAGACCATTGGCGCTCGGCTTACCTTTGAGGTTGCCATCCACAATTCGATAGTAGTAGGTGCCATCTTCACGGGGAAGTTGCACTAAGGTGGCATGGCGTCTGGAGACAAACTGTGAAGCTAAGCGGATATCACACTTGGGATCTCTCCCCATGGAATAGACAGGACTATTTAAGATAAAGTCTCGACGTCCTTTATCGTCTTCAAGAATCAGTATGTGATTTGGAGGTAGGTCAGAAGCCATTGAAGGTAGATATATCGTTAACTAGACGCGACCCATGAGTGGTTTCAAACATGATTTTGAGCATTAGTTTAAATCATTTACAAAATCATTGTGTACTATTCCAACTCACGGTATGACGAAGTAGAAGAGAATTGAGCACCACACTGACAGAACTAAAAGCCATCATTAAGGCTGCTACTGCAGGACTCAGAACAAGGCCAAAAGAGGGCAGAAGTATACCTGCTGCTACTGGAATACCTATAACATTGTAAGCTAGCGCCCAAAAAAGATTTTGACGGATCTTATTAAAGGTAGAACGGCTCAGTTGAATTGATTTTACAACGTCCATTAGCTGAATGGGGTGGGATCTCACTTTCCCCATTCGCATCAACACAATCGCTGCTGTTTCGATGGCTACGTCTGTTCCCGAATGTAAGGCAATCCCTACATCTGCCTGGGCAAGGGCGGGGGCATCATTAGTACCATCTCCCACCATCGCCACACGATGCCCTTGCTGTTGAAGCTGGCTGACCACTTCTGCCTTACCGTCAGGTCGTATCCCCGCCAAGATATCTGTGGATTCTAATCCGAGAGGTTGGGCGATCGCGATCGCCGTTTCAGCTTGATCCCCCGTCAGCAGCAGCACCCGCAAACCCATCTTTTTGAGGTGGGCAACGGTAGCAACGGCATCGGGTCTGAGGCGATCGCTGACGGCAATCAAACCTGCGACTTCCCCCGCAACGGCTACATAAACCACGGTCTTACCAGATAGGGCTAAGGCTCGCGCTTGGGTTTGTATCCCCTCAGCCAGTGTGATCCCCTGTTGTTGGAGCCAGTCCCCGGTTCCGATCAGAACGGGTTGATCATCTATAACCGCCGTAACTCCGAATCCGGGTTCGGTTTGAAAGTGTTGGGCGTTTAAGAGGGGAAGTCCCTGCTGTTGAGCCGCTTGTTGAATCGCGATCGCTAAGGGATGACGGGTACCACTTTCCACGGTGGCAGCAATCTGGAGCAGAGCTGTGGCATCTAAGGTGCCGAACGGGATACAGTCTGTAACTGTAGGCTGGCCTGTGGTTAGCGTCCCCGTCTTATCAAAGATCACCGTATCGAGGTGGTGAACTTTTTCCAGCACATCGCCGCCCCGAATTAAGAGACCTTGTTCTGCCCCTAGGCTAGAACCCACGAGCAGGGCGGTGGGGGTAGCCAAGCCCAGGGCACAGGGGCAAGCTACCACGAGGACTGCGATCGCCAATTTCAAGCTCAGCAGCACGGGGGAAACCGCGACAGACATCAAGTGATGGGCCGCAGGATCACTGGCCATAACGGCTGAACTGTGAGTAAGGACTTGCGGCCAGATATGAGTCCCAGCAAAGTACCAAAAGCCAAAGGTCAAGGTAGCAATGCCAAGGACGGTATAGGTGAAATATCCAGCGACGGTGTCGGCAATCCGCTGAATCGGGGCTTTGCGAGTCTGAGCCGTTTCTACGAGGGCAATAATTTGAGCCAAGGTGGTATCTTTGCCGGTGCGGGTCGCTCGCAGGGCGATCGCCCCCGATTGATTCAAAGTACCTGCGGTAACCGTATCTCCAGGCTGTTTGAGTACGGGAAAGGCTTCCCCCGTTAGCATGGCCTCATCCACCGTTGTCTGCCCAATCACCACCTCCCCATCAACGGGAATCTTATCTCCTGGCAAGACTTGGAGCCATTGCCCGACTTGCACGCGATCGGCAGGAATTTCCAGATAGCCCGTGGCAGCATTCCATTCCCCATGCTGCTTGCCAGTACCATCCATCTGTTCTGCTGCCGTTTGGTCTTGGATCAACCGAGCAATCCTGGGTTGAAGGGCTACCAATGCCTGGAAAGCAGAGGCGGCTCGGCTTCTAGCTTGCTGCTCCAAAGTCCGTCCCAGAAGGATAAACCCAATCAACATGACAGGTTCATCAAAAAAGCACTCCCAGCCCAGACTAGGAACTAGGAGGGCGACGACACTGGCTCCGTAGGCTGCCAAGGTTCCCAGGCTAACTAGGGTATTCATATTAGGGCTATTGCGTCGTAGCCCGCGCCAACCATCCACTAAGATGGAGCGTCCTGGTAGCACCAAGGCTAAGGTTGCGAGGCCCCAATGAAACCAGATATTATGCAACCAGATATTATGCAACCCAGGAATTGGGAGCCCATTTACTTGGCCTAGATGACCCAGTCCAGAAGCGACCAGCAGCAAAGCAGCTAAAACCACCCGCCCCACCTGTTGTTGCATTTCCAGGCGACGTTGTGCGGATAAATCCGTTAAAGCCGCTGATTCTAATTGATTCTCCCCCAAGATGTCTGGATCTGAGGACTGCCAACCCGGTGCAGGACGAACTTGTGAGGGGAAACCGGCCTCTGTTAACACTTGGGCCAGTTGACTGCCCTGGATGAAGCTAGGCTCGCACTCCACCGTCGCCACCTCAGTCACAAGGTTGACGCAAGCGGAAACGACTCCAGGCTGTTGAGTTAATTGGTCTTCCACTGCTTTCACACAGCCTGCACACTTCATCCCCCGAACATCTAAGGTGAGAGTCTGTAAAGCAGGGGTTGGGGAATCCGTAAGTTTTGAAGAAAGTTGCATAGAGGACACTTCAATTACCTCAAGCCCAGCAAGGATAGAGGGTTTCTCCTTAGAGGGTAGACGAAATTTCCTGCGATCGTCATAAACCTCCCAAGCTTCTTAAGGCTAAATAATTTCCTTTAAGATAGAGGAATACTAGGAGCACGGAAGCGCCATGAGCCGTCCACCCAAAGTTCTTAATCCTAACGAAGCTTATACCTTCAGTAGATATTTTGAGCTGGCGTTTGATATTGAAGATATTTTGGCTGACTTGGGCTGCAAAATTGAACGCGCACCGCTTGCCTTACCCCTTGCTCCGCAACAGTTAGATCGCCTGCCTGAGCTACAGGAGCAGATCCAAGATGGCATTCGCTATGTTGGGATTACCAGTGAACAAGCTCGCCGGGAATTCTTGATTGCGCCCATTGTTCGAGAAGTCTGCCGATTCACGCAACAACGAGTTCGAGTTGAATATCCAGTGGTTGTGAGCAACTGGCTCAAGGGTACGTTTGATTATTATTTTCAAGCCGACAATTTACTGGTTATAGAGGCAAAGCGTGAAAACCTGGATAACGGTTTTACCCAACTAGCAGCAGAATTAATTGCTTTGGATCAATGGACAGAGCAGGAAACAACTCACCTGTATGGAGCCGTGACAACCGGGCAAGACTGGCGATTTGGGATTTTCTATCGGCAAGAACGGCGGATTGTCGAGGATCTAAAGCTTTATCGCGTCCCCGAAGAACTGGAAACCTTACTGAAAATTCTCATTGGCATTTTGGCGGAAAGTAAAGCATCAACCGCGTTAGAGGACTTTACAAGGTCTTAATAGAAAAATCACGCCGCTGCAATGGGTGAGATTGACGTTGCTGGATCCTGATATGAACGGGTAGGCTCCTAATCCTAGCCGGAAGGGCATGGCAGTGCCAAGCCCCTTGTATCTTGAAGGAAGCTAAGGAAGATAATCTTTAGTGACCGGGCCATCGCAACAGATCGGGGGAAATTCGGCATGCCCCTACCCAGGATTAGCTGCAGAGAAAACGCGAAAGCCGATGTTATTGTAGCGGGAGTCGCGTCGATTGCTGTAGCGCTTGGCAGACCGACAGAGCCTAACATCACTATCCCAAGAACCGCCCCGCAGTAGACGCTGAGAGCTATTGTCATTATCCCAGGCACTCCCATCCGTAGCCGCACCTTCATAGTTGACATGCCAAGTATCCTGACACCACTCCCAGACATTGCCATGCATGTCATATAACCCAAACCCATTGGGTGGAAAACTGCCTACAACGGTCGTTTGCTTTTGGTACTTGCCGATGACCCCTGCACCATAAATAGAGTTACCGTTATAGTTCGCTAAGTCTGAGGAAAGGGTTTCGCCCACATAAAAGGGAGTTTTGGTTCCAGACCGACAGGCATACTCCCACTCGGCCTCACTGGGTAGACGATAGATGCGTCCCGTGATTTGAGAGAGCCGCCGACAAAATTCCTGGGCATCGTTCCAAGATACGCGCTCCACGGGCCGATTTGCGCCATTTTCTGTAAAATGTGAGTCATTAAACCCCATCACCACTCCAAATTGGGCTTGCGTAACCGTGAATTTTCCCATAAAAAAATTAGGGATGGTCACTGGATGCTGGGGACTTTCATCATCAGAATGCCCTTCTTCGGAACTCGAAGACCCCATGATGAATGTTCCACCGGGAATGGATACCATCTCTAAAACCACCCCGTTGCCTAGCTGCTCCACAAAAAATTCTGCCTGACCGCTGCGACTATGCGAGATTAAGGTAACTTTGTTTTTAGCTGCAAAAAACCCTTGTTTTTGTTCAATGGTCAGGGTCACGGTTTCAAAGGTAAACGTGTTGGCTCGCTGAGAAGAGGGATCCGTCGCGGGTTGCAGTTGAGTCAGCTCTAGCAACATTGGAGAGGTTGACTGTATTCCAACAGATGGGAGTGGAGCAACAGACGGGGGAGGACTAGGGGGAAACTGCACAGCCTGGGGATTGAGGTCTTCCAAAATTTCTTCCGCCGAGCGATAGCGCCGGGACGTTGCCCGTTCTAGCATCTTGTCTATCACCCGACCTAGCCCGTCACTAATCGGACTTTTTAACTTTTGCCGCCAAGCCCAGGTATCTTCACTGCTATCAAACAAATCCCACGGATGAATGCGAGTGAGCAAAGTAATACAGGTTACGCCCAAGCTATAGAGATCACTGGCAAAGGTTGCCTTCCCTCGCTCCTGCTCTGGGGCTGCGAATCCCAAACTGTAGATCTTGGTGCCCGTTTTGGCTAACACTGTTTCCGTGACGAACCGAGAGGCTCCAAAATCCACCAAAAAAAGCTGATGATCGCTACGGCGATGCATCAGATTGGCAGGTTTGATATCCCGATGCACCACTTGGTTGTCATGGACAAACTTCAGGACGGGTAACAAATCCAGCAGGAGCTTCCGAATTTGAACTGGGCTAAAGACTCCCGTAGCTTTTAGTTCCTCCTCTAGATTTTGTCCATCAATAAATTCTTGTACCAGATATTGTTGGTTGTCTTGGCGTGAGTGCGCTAGCAAGCGAGGAATTTGCGGATGCTCCCCCAACTCTTCTAGCCGGATCGCCTCTGTCTCAAATAACTTCGCTGCCTGCTGCACATTGCCAGAATTCTGGTCTTGATAGAAAAATTGCTTGATCACACAACGGGGCTTGGACGGTTTATCTTCATCAACTGCCACAAAGGTTCTGCCAAAGCCACCCTTGCCAATGGGTCTCAGGGCACGATAGCGCTCCTTGAGTAGCAGCTTTGACCCACAGCTCTGGCATAGGTTGACTGGGTTAAGGTTTTGCGGTTGCTGACAAGCTGGATTCAGGCAGTAACTCATACGAAAGCACAAAGGACAGATGCATCTCTATTTTGCCGCAAGCTTTTGTAAGAATTGATAATCAGTAGATATGGATTAGTTGGGTATTAATTTCTGGAAGAAAAACCCGGATTGGGTTGGACATCCAAAGAGATGAACTTAAACTAACACGGGACGTGAACCACTACGATTCAAACTTGGAGATAACGACGGGCGATCGCCTCTGGCACCGTTCTGAGAACAGGTAAGCCCCCCATTCCTAGGAAACCTGCCAAATTTTAATTGTTTTATCCTCACTGCCGCTGACTAACATGCGTCCATCGGAACTGACTGCGAGGGAATGAATCCACCGTTTATGTCCCGTTAAAGTTCGGAGTAGTGCCCCCGTTTGCATGTGCCAGAATTTGATCGTGTGGTCGCGACTGCCGCTAATCAGGGTTTGTCCGTCAGGACTGATCGCGACCGATAGCACCCAATCCGTATGTCCAGTCAGGGTGCGTAGGAGCGTGCCACTGCTGAGGTGCCATAGCTTAATCGTATTGTCATCACTGCCACTGGCCAGGGTTTGCCCATCGACGCTGATGGCAAGGGTTCTTACCCAATCTGAATGCCCATAGAGAATAGACAGTAATTCCCCGGTGGGTAGATGCCAAATCCGAATCGTTTTGTCGGCACTGGCACTCGCCAAGATCTGACCATTGGGACTCACGGCAAGGGAGTAAACCCATTTTTTATGGCCGGTGAGAGTACGGACTAGCTCACCCGTTCCCAAATCCCACACCTTGATTTTATGGCTACCACTCACCAGGATTTTGGCATCGGGACTAATAGCAAGGGAGTAAATCCAGTTCTTATGCCCTGTAAAGGTGTGTAGGAGTTGATGGGTAGGCAAATGCCAAACTTTGATGGAACTGCGATCGCTCCGACGATGACCACTGGCTAAAATCTGTCCATCTTGACTGAGGGCCAACATCAGCACCCGACCCACCTCTGCATCTTCAGGGAGGGTCTGCAGCAGTTCCCCCGTTCCGCAATGCCACAGCTTGATCGTATGGTCTTCACTGCCACTGGCAAGGGATTGTCCATCGAGGCTGACGGCGATCGCCGCCGCCTTCCCTGAGTGCCCTGTCAGGGTTCGGGTCAAGACAACCTGTTCGAGTGGAGGGTGTAATGGAAGAGGATGCGAGATCAGATCTC
Source organism: Leptolyngbyaceae cyanobacterium (assembly GCA_035285265.1). Classification (GTDB taxonomy): domain Bacteria; phylum Cyanobacteriota; class Cyanobacteriia; order JARCMD01; family JARCMD01; genus JAYKHH01. Next base: position 11,489 of record JAYKHH010000215.1, read on the forward strand.
TAGATTTGCCATTCAGTGGAACTAAATTCCCCCCAGTGTGATGGGCAGAGGTATACTTAGGCTCGTTTCCCACAGGAATCAGGTAGGGTTTGAAGCCAACTCCATTGCCGTGAGCCTCATAGCTTTGGATCACCGTCTGCAAAACTGTCTCCAGTAATTGCGGATCGGGCACGGTCTGGATCAAATCAGGAAGTAAGTCTGGCAATTGGGGCGTAACGTTGTGATGAATTAAATGGTGGGCATCGGCCATCCAACTGGCAACCAAACAATGATAGGTGGTCAGGAATTGACAGAACGCGGCTACATCTTTGTGATTGATCTGGTAAGACCGGGGCAACTCTTTTAAATCAATCCCATGACGCTGCCATTTTGATTCATTTTGGAATTGTTCCCAGTTAGCAATATTGTCGGCTCCCAATTGCGCCACTACCTCTGGACTCTCGCCACAGGCTAGCAGTTGATCGGCAATTTCCCGCCACCTGAAAGCCCGTTGTTTTGCAGACTCATAGAAGATTTCTCGCCACGGCAGCTTAGGAATCAGGGTTGCGTGGGCATAGTTTTTTTGTCCATACCCCCAGTAAGCCATCCGCAAACTCAGATCCTCTCCCAGGATTTCTGACTCTAGGACGAGGGTCGGTTCAGCACGTAGCTGCTTAAATAAGGATTGAATGCGGATCTGCCCCTTAGCCGTCTCTTCTAGATCGCAGTCTTCAGTCAAAAACTCCGTGGGTCGGATCAGGCTGTTAAAAGGATAGTGTTGACGGAGGAACTCTGCCAGTTCCTGGGCTAAGCGTCGCTCCAGGTTAGGGGGTTGGGTTGCGTCCCCCCCGAAATTGGGCCAGAAATCGGGAGGTAATTGCGGAGTTAATAGAACAATGCGTAACGGGATAGGCTCATACGAACGATCCGGCGGTGCGATCGCCTTTACTTTCCGAGTCTGGTGCTCTTGAAGCTGGATCAGTCGCTCTTTTTGCAGCAGTTCAAAAATCTGGGCGATCGCGGGCAGACCTTGAAGCAGTAACTTTAACCCTAATTCCAATTCCATAAACTAAATATTACCCAGGATTCATTCCCTAGGTCGCCTGGTTCGATTCTAGTGGGTGCCTCCCTGAGCCAAAGTTAAGGTCAAGTTAACCCCTTAAAACAGAAAAGCCCTTGTCATCGACAAGGGCTACTTCAAGGTTGGAGGAGTATGAAGGAAAACTCAAACTTGATTGCGCTGGAATAAGTTCAGTAAGGCTCCCCCCAGGGTCAACTTCACGGTTTCTAAGACCCAATAGCTGATATGCAGTTGATTCATGGTATTGGGAATCTCTACGACGGACTCAAACAGATTGAGTTGGATACCCAGCGCACTCATCTGAGGAGTTAAGCCGTAGGTGTAGAGGAAGGCGATCGCCAACAACCCAGCGGATAGGAGCACGGAAGCGTAGCCTCTTTGGCTAAACAGATCTCGATTAGTGCGAACCCACAATAACCCAGTTAAAACGGTAGCTGCACAGACTAGCTCAATCCGATTAAATAGCCAAAAGATAGAGTAGCCCGCTGTGGCAAAACCGGGTTCTGTCATCATGCCAGCCGTATACAGACTCGGCATAATTACCAAGTCTAAAAGGAGGCTACTACCCATCCAGAATACTAAGGTGAAAGTGGCAATTGTTTGCCAGAGGGGCTGCTGAGAATTGTCTCTAGAAGCCAGGGAGGAGGATGTGGTTGCCTGCATAATAAAATCCTGGGAGCTTTTGACGGGATTACCCTCAGCTTAACGAATTTACGGCTGGACAAATCTGAAATTAACAATAAGAAATAGCCTGTTTCTTTAGCTCTATTTAGTAATAGAAACTCAGGTAAAGTTATGACTCTTAATATTGAGTTTCTTAACAGAGATTGTTTGATCTGGGGCGAATAGAATTCGCGGCTACACGTAGCTATGTGTAGCTGCGGTTTCCAACCGCCCAGCT
>JAYKHH010000216.1:0-4162 GCA_035285265.1 Leptolyngbyaceae cyanobacterium
CAGTCCATTTTTGACCTCACCCATCCCTTTTCAAACACCCTCTGAGTTAATCTTGATTCCCACTTGGGTTCGGCAAATTTCCACCTTGAATGGGGTGACAACATCACCCCTTAAAACAAGAGTGTCATGAAAATACTTGTCTAAGTTCAGAACAATTAGCAGCTTCTAGGGTTCCGGTTCTAGCTGAGATTAGCTAGAACGACTGGTCCAAGAGAAGCAACCAGTTTGATGACTGTTTCCGCGTGGGGTTAGCCCATGTCATCAGACAGTTCAACTGGTTACACGGCGGGAGAAAAGCCCGGGAGGTAGATGGCAGTCAATGGCTGCTGGATACTTGCCCGGTTTTTTTATGGCATTGCTAGCTAGATACACCTTGAATTTTATTCTTCTTAGGTAATATGACTGAGTCTCCTCAAAATTTTTCCCAACGTCCTGATACGGAAGCAAATCGTGCTTTAGAGCTAGAATCTCGTTTGCCCTTGACTGGATGGCAGCAGGAGGTAGAACAGGGGCTAGCCCTTGGTTTAGAAGCGGCTGATAGTATTCGCGATCGCTCCATTCCCACCTTTTCCCGGGGCGAGTTACCCCACTATGCAGGTATCAACACTTTTCTCAAAGCTCCCTATGTCGAAGATGTCCACAAAGTTGGTAACTACGATGTAGCGATCGTTGGCGTGCCCCATGACTCTGGCACTACCTACCGTCCCGGCACCCGATTTGGCCCCCAAGGGATTCGGCGGATTTCAGCGCTGTATACGCCTTATAACTTTGAGTTGGGCGTTGATTTGCGGGAGCAAATTACTCTCTGTGATGTGGGGGACATTTTCACCATCCCCGCCAATAACGAAAAGTCCTTTGACCAAATTTCTAAGGGCGTTGCTCACATTTTTAGCTCTGGAGCTTTTCCGATTATCTTGGGTGGCGACCACTCCATTGGATATCCGACGGTGCGCGGAATTTGCCGTCATTTAGGGGATAAAAAAGTCGGCATTATTCACTTCGATCGCCATGTGGATACCCAAGAAACCGACTTGGATGAACGGATGCATACCTGTCCCTGGTTCCATGCCACCAATATCAAAAATGCGCCACCGCAGAACTTAGTGCAGTTGGGAATTGGCGGTTGGCAGGTGCCGCGCCAAGGGGTCAAGATCTGTCGGGAACGGGCAACCAATATCTTGACGGTTACAGACATCACAGAAATGGGCATCAATGCAGCGGTAGATTTTGCCCTAGACCGTGCCTTAGATGGAACGGATTGCGTTTATATCAGTTTTGATATTGATTGCATTGATGCTGGATTCGTCCCTGGTACGGGGTGGCCGGAACCCGGTGGTCTCTTGCCCCGTGAAGCCCTAGCCTTACTGGGTAAGATTATCCAACGTGCTCCGATTTGTGGATTAGAGATTGTAGAGGTATCTCCTCCCTATGACATTAGCGACATTACATCCCTGATGGCGACTCGTGTGATCTGTGATGCAATGGCTCACTTGGTTTTGTCAGGTCAATTGCCTCGCAAGGAAAAGCCTGCCTATATCCATCCCGAAGCTCAACCCGAGTTGGTGGAGGAGTGGAGCAACTAAGCCATGCACGAAACGGATATGACCAAAGCCTTAATTGTCACCCTGACAGATTGGTGGGAAGCCCAACCTCAACCGGCTCAGATCTCTTCTGTGCATCTGATCGTGGGTCAGTTCACCTGTGTCGAACCCATGAGCTTGCAATTTGCCTACGAGGTGCAGACCCGCAATACCTTTCTGGAGGGTTCCAAGTTGGTAATTCGGGAAACGCCCCTGATTGCCTTTTGCGATCGCTGTCAACAGGAATACACCCCTGAAATTGGGGTTCAATATGCCTGCCCCACATGCCACGCCCCTATGGAAGAGATTCGCTCTGGGCGAGAACTCAAAATTGATCGAATTGAATATTGCTCAACAACTCCTTCTAACGCATCCTTACCCCCTTCCAACGCATCCTTAGCAACCACCCATGCATCAAACCTTTGACGCTGCCTTGGGCATTAACTTACTGCACGCCAACCAGTCAGGCGCAGATCACAATCGTGAACACTTTGACGAGTGGGGAATTACCTGCCTCAACCTAATGAGCAGTCCGGGAGCTGGGAAAACGGCATTACTGGAGCGTACCCTGGCTGGATTGAGTCCTCACCTAAAAATGGCTGTGATTGAAGGCGACATGACTACCGAATTAGATGCCGATCGCCTCCGAGCCTATGGTGTCCCCGTGATTGCCATTAACACCGGTCGTTCCTGTCACCTCGATTCCAAGATGGTGGCGGGGGGCCTGCATCAACTTACCCATCTCCACAATCCCCAGGACTTTGATTTAGTCCTCGTTGAGAATGTGGGCAATTTAGTCTGCCCTGCGGAATTCGAGGTGGGTGAACATGCCAAGGTGGCGCTGTTAAGCGTGACAGAGGGCGAAGATAAACCCCTCAAGTATCCAATCATGTTTCGTGAAGCCGATTGTTTATTGATTACCAAGGTGGATCTCGTGCCCTATCTAGACATTGATCTAGAGCGGATTGAGGCCAATGCTCGCCAGATTAATCCGGATGTGACGATTATTCGAGTCTCTACTAAAACCGGGGAGGGACTCCCAGCTTGGTTTGAATGGGTGCAGTTAAAAGTTCTAGATCAAACTTCGACTCAAGTTTCGGTTCAGGTTTCAGAATCTCTCGTAGTCACAACAAGCTAACCTATGAAACGTCTTCCCTTCCTATCTTGGCTCGCTATTTTTGGGGTCAGCTTACTGATCACCGTTAGTTGTACACCGACTCCGACCCCAACTTCTAGTATTGCCCCCTCTGCGTCTGCACCAACCACCACCCCCCTAGTGCGGATGGGCTTTAGTGCTTGGCCAGGTTGGTTTCCTTGGCAAGTTACTCAAACAGAAAAAATCTTTGAGGCTAATCAAGTCAATGTAGATTTGAAGTGGTTTGATGGCTACCTAGACTCGATTACTGCCCTTAATTCAGGACAACTCGATGCCAACACGCAAACCTTGAATGACACAATTAGCTCCGTAGCTGCGGGTTCCGATCAGGTGATTGTCCTCGTCAACGATAACTCGACGGGCAATGACAAGATTATTGTGCGGGAAGGTATTAATACGATCGCCGATCTCAAGGGCAAAAAGGTCGCTGCCGAAGAAGGCACTGTGGATCACTTCTTGTTGCTCTTGGGACTCAAAAAAGCAGGGCTAACCCAGAAGGATATTGACTTTCAACCTCTGGAAACTGGCGCGGCGGCGGCAGCCTTTGTGGCAGGCAAGCTGGATGCGGTGGGGGTGTTTGCGCCATTCACCACCAAAGCCTTGGAACGGAAAGGCAGCAAGGAATTATTTAGTTCCAAAGACTTTCCGGGAGCCATTCCCGATCACTTAGTTGTGAGCCGAAAACTGGTGAACGAGCAACCGCAAGCGGTGCAAGCCCTAGTCAATAGCTGGTTTAAGACCTTGGACTTCATTAGTGCCAATAAAGCTAAAGCTTATGAAATCATGGCGCAACGCGCTGGCGTCACTGTCGAGGAATATAACGCCTACGATGCTGGCACCAAAATCTTCACCCTAGAAGATAATCTCAAGGCGTTTAGTGCGGGTAATGATATGACCTCTTTGCCCTATGCGGCCCAAGAGATCAGTAAGTTCCTTGTGGAGAGTGGTTTGGCAAAACAGGCTCCAGATTTGACCAAGATTTTTGATGACCAGTTCGTTAAGGCGTATGCGGCAGCTCAAAAGACTTAGAACAGGTGTCAGGTGTCGGGTGTCAGGAGAAACCTTGAATTTTCGATTTTGATACCCAATTTACCTGTAGGGGCGAGGCATCCGGCAGTCAGACTGAATACCTTTGCCAGAATGCCAAGCCGGATGCTTCGTCCTGACTGGATTACTCCCCGCATCCTAGCGATCGCATCCTCCCCACATCTCTTATCTCGTTGGACTATCGGGTATAGAAGTTATGGCTCCATCCTTTCAGATTCCTAACCAATCAGATCCTGGAAATTCTCCCAAAATGCTGCGCCCAACGGTCTTTTGGCGAATTGCTGATGATATTCCAGCCTCCCTGATGTGGAGTCTCGCGGCCCTATCCCTAGGCGTGCCCTTTTTGCTGTGGTGGATGCTATCAAATTCTGGGTGGGTA
>JAYKHH010000217.1:0-13220 GCA_035285265.1 Leptolyngbyaceae cyanobacterium
CGGTGCAGGCTCAATTTACCGTGTATCGAGAAGCCCGCTTTAATAACACAGTTGGGTTCTACCGGGTCAACAATCCGGAGGGGGCGATTACCGATCCGCTGACCGGGGCCGTGCTCACACCAGGGCAAGGGGGCTATACCGAAGCCGCCCTCCGCAATCGGGTGGCGGGGATTGACCTGAGTGTCCCGAATCAGGGGGTGACCACCGCCACTGGGCAATTTGAGGCCGGGTCAATCTTTGCACCCTTTATCATTGTCGATGGTTCTCTCGCAGCCTTCCTCGATGACGATACCAGTAACAATCCTGACGTCTACTTCCCCTATCTCAACGCCAATCCGGGAGCGGTCGATCATGTCCGCTTATTAGGCAACAACCTGTTTGGGTTTGAAGATTTAGCCAATGGCGGCGATCGCGACTATAACGATCTCATCGTTAGGATCCAGCTCACCCCCACCGTCTAATCCCTGGGAATTAGGGCACCCCCTCTCTTCCCTTCTCCGCATCTTCTCACAACCGTTGTAACAGTTCTGGCAGTAACTCCCCTGGCACCATCGAAAGTGCTAAGTTTTGACCTTGTAAGCCGCATTGATTGTAAAAAGCTCGAATCGTTTGAACGATATAGGTGATCGCCGTTTGATAAAAATCCGGTTGGTGCTGCCAACCCTGCATGGCGTAGAGGTGATGCAGCAGGGCCGCTTCTAGGTGAGCAGATTTAGCAGCACCAGCTAGAGAGCTAAACGAGTCTGTAGCAATTTGATAGTGCGCCAAGCCCAAGTTGTTATGGGTCGCGTACCGATCAAAGGTTAAGGCATTAGCAGGCAATTGCTCCGCTCCATTTAAGGCCGCAGTGTAGGCTGCGATCGCTTCCTGCAAATAAGCTTGGTAGGTTGGCTCATTTCCTGACAATTGATTGGCTAAGTGCCAATAGGCTGTCCCTAGATTGTTTTGGGTAGCACTATAACCTGCCAGGGATGATTCCGGGGTGCGGTATTGCAGGGCAATGGTATACGCCTTAATGGCCAAGGTCAACAAACCTTCATCGGGCTCATAGTGGGCTAAATTCCAGTAGGCCGTTCCCAAGTTATTTTGGAGCATGGCATAGTTCATCGGCTCCTGTTGGGGGTTGTAGTATTGCAGAGCCTCCTGGTAAGCTGCGATCGCCTGCCGGAGGTTCACCATCGGCTGTTGATGTTGAGCCAAGTGCCAGTAGGTAGTCGCTAAATTATTTTGTGTGGCTGCATACTTCAAGGGGTCAACCTCAGCCGTGCGATATTGCAACGCTTCTTGATAGGCCAGAATCGAGCGCTGCAAATTCCCTGCCGTTTCCTGATAGCGTGCCAAGTCCCCATAGGCTGCCCCTAAATTATTTTGAATCATGGCATAGACTTGGGGCTGTACGCTGGGATGGGTTTGGGTTAACGCCATCTGATAGGTTTTAATGCCTTGGGTTAAATAAGGGAGTTTCACCTCTGGCGTGGGGCTGCGGCGCGATAACATCCAATACAAATTACCCAAATCATTGAGTACATCTGACCAAGGAAAGTCCTTCGTGTTCGAGTTGTCAAGTCGCTCTAAAACCTGCTCATAGGCTCGTAGGGCAATGAAGATTGTTTGGGTGGAGTCATCTCCTTGTTCGATGCGATCGCGGTAAAAACTTCCTAAAGTTCGATAAGCACCCGCCAAGTCTAGGGCAGGGGCTTGAAGCTGGTCTAACTGATAGATGTACCTGAGGGTTTGAAACGGCGGGCAATCCTTAAGAACCCGACCCAAAGCTTCTGATTGGGTAACCCTGACAAATAAGTTTGCCGTTTCTAGGCCATCCTTCAGCAAGGCAGTTGCCCCCATCTCTTGAATAACCGTAGATAGCACCAGATCTGCTAATTCAATGAAAGCGGGAGAAGTGGGCAGGATGGAAGGAGATTGCGGGGATTGCGGGCGATCGCGATAGCAGGTAGCAACTTCAGCTTGGGGCAACCGATTGCTATTGACACCCAGTAAATCTGGAAGGGTACCAGAGTCTCTAAGCGTACGAGTTACAGGTACTATCTGTGGCGCGGATTTCACCGTTACCCGATCGGAGGTTTTCAAACTCCCCGCAGCCGCTAACCTCTGTGGAGCTGGCGGTTTCATCTGTTGAGATGATTCTAAGGCTGAGTGTGATAACGTCCGGGCACCTGCAGCTACATAGCTGTCTTCTGAAACCACAACCGCCGCCGCATCCTGCCAGTCACGAACATTCTGAGGTTGGGGCAGCAAGGTGGAATCATCCTCTACGGGCTTATCTAAGACCCCCTTACTATTTGAGGTAGCTACAGAAACCGCAAGTTGGCGATGAGCAGTTTGACTCCCTTGACGTAGCCTTGGCTCGTCAGCACAGTTATCCGCTTCAACGCCATCGGATGCGTTCAGGGGCAGGGAACTGTGGGACTGCGTTTCACTAAGCTTGGCTAAATCCTGAGCTAAAATCTTCCAAATATCTGCTGAAGGTGCAGTTGATTCACTGACTTCACGTTGGGGGGGCGGTGTTAAAGGCACAGAGGTCTGCGAAGTAGCAGGCATTGCAGGCGTGGGGTCACCTACAAATTCAAAGGTTCCCGTGTGCCATTGCCAAAATTCAGGTACAGACTGCTGAATGGTGCGATACCAAGGTTGAGGCATCCAAAGTACTAGACTAGACTCTAGGGCAGGCAAATCCCGCTCAATTCCCTGTAAGTAGTTCAGAAATAATCGCTGAACTGGTGCAGGTTGACGGGTCAGACGTTCTACCCCCAAAATTTGAAATGCTGGGGCAGGAGCACGGTGAACAGTGCTCCCCGTGTGGATCACGGGAGGGGAGTATTGCGCTAGCCACTGGGTCACCTGAGCCATAGGATGCGGATCCTGTAAGTTTAAGCTCAAGCTGACAAAGCCAGGATAGTTGCGGCGTCGGATCGCCCCAGTCCCGGCAGGTTCTTGCGAAGAGGTTGGAGACGGATCTGCTAATTCAGCTTGCAGTCGAGCTGCCAAAAGATTCCGTAGAGTTAAGTCATCACACACCGCCACAAAAATTTGGCGGCGCAGTCCCAACCCAAGGGCAAGTTTGAGACGCTGATAAATTTGCCAATTCAAGCTAGATATTTTTTGAGAGGCAGGGTCTATCACGCTAGTTCTTTCAGGAAGATTGAGTAGCAACAGGGGGGCGTCTGGTCTACATCATTCTTCCGAAGGCTTGATATCGAGATCAGGATGACCGGCTGCGATTCATAGAAGTTAAACCCAAATTAAAATCAGTTTGTCCCTACCGCATCTCAAAGCTCAGGAGATCCCCCTTAAAAGAACTACTGCCATGAGGGTACAAGCGTTGTGTCCCCATGGCTGGAGCTTAATGAGGTTGCAAGTATTGCGCCCGTAACCAGATCAAGGATGGCGAAGACAAGTCTGGGTAGCGTCTTTCCTAGAAATCGCCTAACCGTCTGAAGTAATCTTGGAGATGAGTTCTGCTAGAACTGCGTCAGCTTGTTCGTTCTCAATTTGACAGGTTCCTGCACCTGCATGACCCCCGCCCCCATATTGCAGCATCAGTTCACCAATGGAGGTTTTAGCAGTGCGATCAAAAATTGATTTGCCGACAGCAAACACTGTATTCTGCTGCTTCACTCCCCAAAGTACATGGATGGAGATATTGCATTGGGGAAACAATGCATAAATCATGAAGCGGTTTCCGGCATGAATGGTCTCTTCATTTCTCAAATCCAAGACGACTAAGTTTTTATAAACTGTGGAACATCTCTTGATCTGTTCTTTAAACTTCTCTTCTTGTTCAAAATACAGATCTACTCTTTCTTTGACATCTGGCAGGCTTAATACCTCGTCAATGGATTGACTTTTACAACAATCAATCAGATCCATCATTAAGTTGTAATTGGAGATTCTAAAATCCTTGAATCTGCCTAACCCAGTGCGAGCATCCATTAAGAAATTGAGCAGATCCCAGCCCTGAGGATGCAAGACGTTCTCCATGCTAAATTGAGCCGCATCTGATTTATCAACGGCTTCCATCATGTCTATGGAAATATTGGGGAACTTAGCTTTTCCACCAAAATAGTTATAGACAACTCTAGCGGCTGAAGGAGCAGAAGGTTCAATTACATAATTATTCGCAGTAGGACTATTTCTAATGGTTTCACTTAAGTGATGGTCAAAAACCAAGTGGGCTGTTTCGGTGTAAGGAAGATTAGTAGTAATGTCATCACTCGTAATTTCAATCTTGCCATCCTGTACATCCTTAGGATGGACAAATTTGATTTGATCGATCAGGTCTAGATCTTTTAAAAGCACGGCACAGACAAGACCGTCGAAATCACTTCTGGTAATAAGCCTGTATTTCTTTTCAGGGGCTACCATAAACTCTCCTAATCCACTGAATTTTGGGCAAGATGCTGAAAGGCACAATCTGGGTTGAGTCAGGGACTCCACACTGTAAGTGTTCTATTGTCCAGTATAAGTTCTATCTATGGATAGTTTCATACCTAAAAATTTATTCAGTCCCCGCGATCGCTACCGCACCAGCAAACACCAGAAGCGTATAGCCCGCTCTAGGTTTAAGCATCATCACAAAATTTTTGAAGAATACACTTCCACCTTAAATGGGCCACTATTGCGTAGCAAGATCAGCGATCGCGCTGGTCATTGATTCAACGCAGGTTCAGTCCCATTGTGTTCACTCGTAAGCTGTCCATAGGAGTGATGCGGGGAGTTGAGCCAAAGCAATATTTTGAAATAGTGGTGCTCCGATGGAGAAGCAATATGGCTCAACAGCAACAAATGTCGGGAATGGGCTGGGATCGATTCGCGGCGATGATTGCGACCTCAACTTTCATCATGTTCTTCTTGATGTATCAGCTCATATACTCACTTGATCATGCACTGTTTAGTGTAAACCGACTGATCGCCTCATTGGTGATGGGGTGTGTGATGACCATTGTGATGCTTTCCTTTATGGGGTCGATGTACCGAGGAGTAAGGATCAAGACGGCAGTTCTCGTTTTGGCTACCGGGCTTGGCTTGATTCTGCTCTCTGTGAATAGAGACCAGGCGCTGATTGGAGATGTCAACTTTATGAGGTCGATGATTCCCCACCACTCAATTGCCATTAACAATGCGCGGAAGGCAAACATTAGCGATCCGCGCGTTCGCAAGCTTGCGGATGAGATCGTTGAGTCGCAGATCCGTGAAATAGCTGTAATGCAGTTGCTCCTCGATGATATTGCGCGGAACGGAGAACGGGGGGCGGCAGCGCTTCCCGCTCGCTCGACCGCAATCACCCCCGATATGGAGCGCCAGATTCGAGAAGCGGTGCAGTAAATAAGCAGGTTTGCGTTGTGAAGGTCTAAACACGCCCATGCACCTGATCGCCGACAAATGATCGATTAGAATTCGAGGCTATCTACGGCGGGTGATGGTCAACGTTCTTGATCTGCCCTGATCTGAGCTTGCTGCTACTTTTATGGGTGGTAGAGATAGCGTGCGTGAGAGCGATCGCTCCTTTCCCATTCATTTCCAGTCATGTTTTGATGATTAGCAAAAGTCAGCGATCTCTTCCCCAGGCTAAAATAAATGGGGTTAAGTTGCAGCGAGGTCAAATTAATGACAGTTCGACAACCTCGATATAGCAAAGAAGAGTTCGCCTGCCGTGGCCATGAGATCTATGAATCTCAGGTGCGCTCCCAGGTTGAAGCAGGGAATCAGGGCAAAATTGTGGCGATTGATATTGAAACCGGAGCCTTTGAAGTGGCTAATGATAGCCTCACTGCTGCTAAACAGTTGCTGAAGCGCTACCCTGACGCGCAAATTTTTGGCATTCGGATTGGGCATCGTGCTGTCCATCGCTTCGGGTTTCGTGCCCCTATGGCATCCGTATGAGAACCTAAGTATAATGAGAGGAAGATGCACGACAAGGTGAAGATTAAACAAGACTAAATTCAACGCTAAAACCTTCTGCTTTCACCTTAGGAATAACTCGACCTTTATCCTTTTCTAGCTCAACTATTCCATATCTCTCTAAGGTCTTAAGTGTCCTAGATAAGTTAGACTTTTTTCTTTGGCTCAGAATCTCAAGTTCTGCGATAGAACGTGGTTCATTGGTGATGATAATTTTCAATAATTCCTGATTCTCGCTACTTAAAACTTGAGATATAGATTTTATTGAATCAAACCATACCTTAGGCTCACCTTCTCTTGGTTTGTAGTGCCCCTTGGCAATTTCAATAGTTCTTTTTCTATAGTCTTCACGCGAGATAATGCCTATTTTCATGATCTTGGTCGTCATCGAATTATCTCTTGCCCTCCTCAATAATTTTCTCTACGGCATTCCAAAAATCTTCTAATAATTGACCCGCATTTTCAAAGGTATATGTTTCTACGGAATTCCTTTGATGCTTATGATCCCAGGCTGTTCGCTTTGCAGAATACTTCATTCCTTTGGGTTTTATTCCGTGTGCATTGTCATAACCAAGAATTCTTTCATTTGCACTGTTATGCAAGGTAAGGCTGTAATCAATACCATGGGGAATAAATTCGCTTGGCGCGACTTTTTTAACCTTAAATTTTACCCAGTGATCATCATCAAGGAAGAAGATCTCTCCATCGAGTTCCAGCAGATTATCAAGATCATAATCTTTCTGTTCAAACAAGATCTTTTACTCTGCCTTTGAATTTGTTATGCAAAACCAAGCAGTTATCATTAGGTGATAACCTCAGCTTAGCGTGAGATTAGATGTTTTACAACGCTAAAAATATCTACGGTAAACACTGGGTTGTAGAGGAATTTACTTGGATTGGATCAAGAATGCAGGATCTTGGAGAGAAACTGCTGGGCACGTTCTGATTGGGGACTGCCGAAAAATTCTGTTTTGTTTCGGTCTTCGACGATTTGACCTTGATCCATAAAGATCACGCGATGGGCGACCTTCTTGGCAAAGCCCATTTCGTGGGTCACGACCATCATCGTCATGCCCTCTTCCGCTAGCTCCACCATGACATCCAACACTTCACTCACCATTTCGGGGTCGAGGGCGGAGGTGGGTTCATCGAATAGCATGACGATGGGATCCATGGCGAGGGCACGGGCGATCGCTACCCGTTGTTGTTGCCCCCCCGAAAGCTGACCTGGAAACTTTTTTGCCTGGGACTCTAAACCTACACGAGCTAAGAGCAGCATGGCTTTTTGGATCGCCTCTTCCCGCGATCGCTTCAAAACCTTGATCGGGGCGATGGTGAGGTTGTCGATTACAGATAGGTGGGGAAATAGTTCAAAGTGTTGGAAAACCATACCCACTCGCGATCGTAGTTTCGGTAGATTGGTCTTTGCTTGATTCACAGAGATGCCATCTACAGAAATATCCCCTTTCTGAAAGGGTTCCAGGCCGTTAATGCATTTGATTAAAGTAGACTTGCCCGATCCCGATGGGCCGCAAACAACCACCACTTCACCCTTTGTCACTTGCGTGGTGCAGTTGCTAAGCACCTGGAACTTGCCATACCACTTCGAGATGCCGTCGAGTGTAATCATGGTTTCTCCTAGCGGACAATGCTGAATTTGAGTTGAAGACGCTTCACAAACTGCGAGAGGGTAAAGCTGATCAGAAAGTAAATGACAGCCACAAAACTGTACATCTCGACCAGACGGCTATCTCGCTGGGCAACCTTGGAGGCTGCCCCCAAAAAGTCCGTGGCAGAAATAACGTAGACCAGGGAAGTATCCTGAAAGAGCACAATCGACTGGGTGAGTAGTACGGGCAACATATTGCGAAAAGCTTGGGGCAACACCACATACAGCATTTGCTGGAAGTAGGTAAACCCCAATGCCTTCCCCGCCGATACCTGTCCCGTTGGAATCGACTGAATTCCAGCCCGAATAATTTCGCAGTAGTAGGCAATCTCGAACAACGTGAAGCTGATCAGGGCAGTTTGGTCTGGCCCCACGGGGACGGGTTGCTCTGATCCCGTAATCGCTTGGGCCAATAAGGGCACCAAGAAATAGAACCAGAAGATGACGAGCACGAGGGGCGTGGATCGCATTAAGTTCACGTAGGCGGTGGCGGCAATGGAGAGGGGGGGGATCGAAGACAACTTTGCGATCGCCAACAAAGTGCCAAAGAAAATACCACCGGCCATTGCCGTTAGGGTCAAGATCAGGGTGTACTCCATCCCTTTCCAGAGGTAGGGTAGCGATCGGGCGATCACATCAAAATCAAAATCACCCACTTTAGCGCCCTCCTATGTAACCCGGCACCCGGACTTTTTTCTCGATCAACGCCATAATGCGGTTGGCGGTAAAAGCCACGATCACGTACAGCACTGTCGTTGCCGTGAAGGTTTCAAATCCTTGGAACGTATACTCGTTCATCTGGCGAGCGACTGCCGTGAGTTCCAACATCCCAATCGTCAATGCCACGGACGAATTTTTGAACACGTTCATAAATTCGCTGGTTAACGGCGGAATGATAATACGAAACGCCATGGGCAGGAGCACATAACGATAGACCTGCGGCAAGTTAAAGCCCATGGCAAGTCCAGCACTTTTTTGCCCTCGTGGCAAGGTCAGCACCCCGGCTTTTACTTGCTCTGCAATTCGTGCTGAAGTAAAAAATCCCAAGCTGATCACCGCCGTGGAAAACTCTGGCAAGGGCAGATCCTGTTTTAACCAATCCCCTGCGGCTTGGGGCAAAAGGTCGGGCAGCACAAAGAACCAGAGAAACATCTGGACAATCAAGGGGATATTGCGGAACAACTCCACGTAGGCATTACCTACCATCTCTAACCACCGCACTGGGGTGGTGCGGATTACACCGACTAACACACCCAGGATCAGGGCGATCGCCCAGGCACATAGGGAGGTTGCCACCGTCCACCCTAGTCCAGATAGCATCCACTGATAATACTTCTCACCACCTGTGGCCACCTCGTCAAAGAAGATGGCCCAGTTCCAGTTATATTTATCCATGCCAGAGATCCAACGCCTTGAGATTACACGCCCTTATCGGTGGGTGTCCTGAACGCATCTTGAAGTTTGGGGCTCATGGGTAAACCCAGGTTGACGCCCTTGGGGGGAGTTGGCGAAGTAAACCATTTGCCGTAGATTTTGCGAGCCTCTCCCGTTTTCATCAGCGTGCTCAAGGTCTTGTCTACAATTTTCTTGAAAGCGGGGTCATCCTTGCGGAGCATCAGACCATAGGGTTCTACCGATAAAGCTGGCCCGACAATTTTGAAATTCTTAGGATTTTTGGAGCGGGCAATCAAGCCTGCTAGGAGTACATCATCCATCACAAAGGCCACGGCTCGCCCAGATTCCAGCATCAGGAAGGACTCCGCATGGTCTTTACCGTAGAGATTTCTGACGTTGATTTGTTTGCCCTGTTCATTCTGCTTAATGTAGCGATCGGAGGTGGTACCCGTCGTGGTCACCACGGGTTTGCCATCTAGGTCAGCGAGACTTTTGATGCCCGAATCCGCCTTGACGGCCATCCGCACGGAGGTAACAAAGTGGGCAACACTAAAAGCCACTTGTTTTTGCCGTTCCACACTGTTCGTGGTGGAGCCACATTCTAGATCAATGGTGCCATTGATCATCAGGGGAATGCGGGTTTGGGAAGTGACCGGATTCATCTTCACCTGCAAGTTGGGCATCCGCAGCTCTTTCTTAACGGCATCGACCACTTTCATGCATAGGTCAATGGAGTAGCCAATCGGTTTCTGGCTGTCGTCTAGGTACGAGAAGGGAATGGATGACTCGCGAACTCCTAGAACAATCGTGCCGGAATCCTTGATTTTTTTCAGCGTTCCCGTCAGTGTTTGGGCGTTCACACTGCTCACACTAGACGCCAAGGTGATTCCCACCGTTGCGATCGCTGCAATTTTCAGCAAAGCTTGACCCATGATCTAATCTCCTTGCAAAAACTTGTATGTCAACACTATACAGGTGTCAACCTCCAAGATGTAGTGCGATATACACACTGATGTTATCTGAGATGGGAGAAGCGGATCGCGATGAAGGTGGAGCGGGGGCGATCACCCCCGCTCACCCCCTAGGGTGGAACCACTGATTTATAGACAGGTGGAAAATATGAGCGATCGCTGCTTGCTCACCCAATCCGCATTCCCTCTGACTTAACCGTCTCCTAGCGATCACTTTGACACTTGCCAAAGCTGGGATGAGTACCGACATTGCACGGAGCCTCAAAGTAACAATGAGTAAAAAACTCTAAAACAAAGGGCAAAGCAGGATTCCCATGCTTTGCCCTAAAAGTCGGTATTCCTAAACTGGATTTAGTAGGTTTCTACGTGCCAGCGACCTGCTTTCTTCATGGCTCTCTGGTACTCAGTCCAGTTCACCCCATCCTTGCCAGAGGCCACCGTTAGAGCTGCATCAATCCCATCTTCCATCCCCTTCAAACCGCAGATGTAAGTGTGGGTGTTCTCTTGCTGCATCAGCTTCCAGAGTTCATCGCTATGCTCAGCCACGCGATGTTGGATGTACATTCTGCCGCCCTCGGCATTTTGTTGCTCACGGCTAATGGCATAGGTAAGGCGGAAATTCTCAGGATACTCCTGCTGCATTTGCTCCAACTCTTCCTTGTAGAGGATATTTGGAGTGGTAGGAATTCCGAAGATCAGCCAAGCAAACCCCTTAAACTCATAGTCTGGGTTGGCTTTCCGTTCCGCTTCCTTAAACATGCGCCAGAGGTAAGCCCGGAAAGGCGCAATTCCCGTTCCCGTTGCTAGCATAATCACATTGACCGTCGGGTCTTCGGGCAGAAGCATTTCCTTACCCGTTGGCCCTGTGATTTTAACATCGTCTCCAGGTTGCATCTTACACAGGTAAGTCGAGCAAACCCCATAGACCATTTCTCCGGTTTCGGGATCTTTGTACTCTAGCTGTCTCACGCAGAGGGACACCGTTTTGTCATCGACTAAATCGCCATGACGAGTTGAACCAATAGAATACAACCTGAGTTTTTCAGGCTTGCCTTTCTTATCGGTTCCGGGTGGAATAATGCCGATGCTTTGCCCCTCTAAATAGCGGAGATCCCCACCAGAAATATCAAACGTGATATGGCGAACGGTACCAATGCCACCCTCACCCACTAAGTCATGGGTAGAAATACACTTGCCCACGAAAGGGCTATTGGGTCGATAAATATTCACCGGAACATCGGATTCAGCCTTTTTAGCCTTAGGCTTACTCTCTGCTACGGGGTTAGCATCTGGTTCGCTGCTTGCTGCCATAACCGGACTGCCGGCAGGGGAGGTGCTGTTGGCTTCGCCCGTACCATCCAGAGCCAGGATGCTGACAATTTTGCCGCCCATCCGCGTAATTCGTTGCATGACTTCATTCATGCGGCTATAAGGGGCTGTAATGAACACACTACCGCTGCGACGGATGGGATAGCCCATTTTGTCGGTTGCTTCATTTTGGCGTAGACCTACGACCTCATAACGAAACACACGGCTACCCGATAAGCTGTTGGCATCACCGCCAATTGCGCTTCCACTGTACATTGATCTCAATCTCTCCGAATCTGACCTAATTTACCATTCTGCTATAAGGCGACCTTAGTTCTCCTAAAAGATGTGAGCCTTATTACCAAATTATTGAGATTCTAAAGACCTGATCTGCTTCAGTTTGCACACACGCTCTGCAGTCAGGGCTGTCATTACAAACCACATTAGCAAACAAAGTTACTCTATTTCTGCCCTACCCTAGCAAGCCTGCCCCCATAAAAATGTCAACCTTGCTGCAATTTAAGTTTGTTTAAAGGCTCAATTCGCCTTAGCATAGGTACTGAGCCAAACATTCTCTTCCAAATTAAGTTGCTTAGAGAAGATCCCCTTCTGGTAAGATCTACCCTAATAAGTAGGATTAAGTACTTATTAGACAAGGTTTTAGCCTTACCACAAGCGTGCAGTTACTCAGTGGCTGCCTGGGTCTGATGGTTCTGCCTTGGTTCGTAAGTTGATCAGCCGCACGATCACATCACGGAGTATCCTTCGGACTACCCAATTTAATTTGTTCAAACTAAGTTAGTGAATCACCTATAAGAGGAAACCTATGACTACTAAGCCGGATCGTGTGGTTTTAATTGGCGTTGCCGGAGACTCTGGATGCGGTAAATCTACATTTTTGCGCCGATTGACTGATTTGTTTGGGGAAGATTTCGTGACCGTAATCTGCCTAGACGATTACCACAGCCTGGACCGGAAGCAACGCAAAGAAACTGGAATTACTGCCCTCAATCCTAAGGCTAATAATTTTGACTTGATGTATGAGCAAATGAAAGCTCTGAAGCAAGGGCAGTCCATCAGCAAGCCGATCTATAACCACGAAACTGGGATGATTGATCCCCCCGAACCGATTGACCCCAACCACATTATTGTGATTGAAGGGCTACATCCGTTGTATGACGAACGGGTGCGATCGCTCCTAGATTTCAGCGTTTACCTAGATATCAGCGATGAAGTCAAGATCGCCTGGAAGATTCAGCGCGACATGGCTGAGCGCGGTCACACCTATGAAGACGTACTAGCTGCCATTAATGCCCGTCGCCCTGACTTTGCCGCTTACATTGATCCTCAAAAGGAGTTTGCCGATATCGTCATTCAGGTGTTGCCCACCAACCTGATTAAGGATGACAAGGAACGCAAAGTTTTACGGGTGCAGATGATCCAACGGAATGGAGTAGAAGGTCTAGAACCTGCCTACCTGTTCGATGAAGGCTCTACCATTAACTGGACACCCTGCGGGCGTAAGCTAACTTGCTCCTATCCCGGCATCAAGATGTACTACGGCCCTGACAACTATTACGGTCATAACGTTTCCGTGTTGGAAGTCGATGGTCAGTTTGACAACCTCGAAGAGGTGATTTACATCGAGAGCCATCTCAGCAAAACCTCTACGAAGTACATGGGTGAGCTCACCCATCTCTTGCTTCAGCACAGAGAATATCCTGGTTCCAACAACGGTACAGGTTTATTCCAAGTGCTCACTGGCTTGAAGATGCGAGCCACCTATGAGCGTTTGACCACCCGTGAAGCCAAAATTGCCGCCAGCGTCAATTAACGACCCTTGCAACCTTGAATTTTAACCCTAAAAGCCGTTGGTGAGTTTCATCACCAACGGCTTTTAGGGTTCTGAGTAAAAGCGTTTCTGAGTACAAGAGGGCGCAAGCTTTGCACCCCTGCCG
>JAYKHH010000218.1:0-5756 GCA_035285265.1 Leptolyngbyaceae cyanobacterium
TTATCGTTGTTTTGTTGATGCATTTGTTGATGCATTTGTTGATGCATCTATCTATTGAATTATTGTTGTAAAGATTACGCACTACACGTGTAGGAGTATAGCACTTCTCGGGCACCTTGCCCGAGAAGTGCCATGTGAAGACTTTCTTAAAAAATCTCCTCTGCCTGAGGGGACAAACAAATTACATGGAAAGATTGAATAATACTTTCCACTAACGTATTTCTAGGCTAGTCAGAAAAGGGTTTTCCTTTTCCAAGAAAGTCCAGAATCATATCGGAGCCATTTGGTATTTCATCCATGACTATAATGTTAGGCTGGCAGCGAGTTGAAGCTCGCCACTACTTGCGGTGGACTAACCAGGCATCATCTATCGCTGTTGGTCTGATAACTGAACGCCTTATCTAGGAATGTATACCTTTAATTTTCAGATCAAAAGAACTCTGCGGACTGGGCTGACTCTAGTTTCAGTCTTATTTTTGGCAGCATGTGCGCCTTCCCCCACTTCTCTTCCTGCCAGTCCCACGGCAGTTCTTCCCTTTACGACGGGTGCTATCCCTGACCAAGACCCAGAGAAGTTACAGCGGTTATACGGTAAGTTGGCGGACTATCTGAAGGCGGAACTTGGAGTGCCCGTGGCTTACAAGCCTGTAACGGACTATGCTGCGGCGGTGACTGCTTTTCGGGTGGGTGACTTAGATATGGTGTGGTTTGGGGGATTGACTGGTGTGCAGGCACGTTTGCAGGTTGCGAATGCGGAGGCGATCGCCCAGCGAGATATTGACGAAAAATTTCATAGCGTTTTTATCGCTAATGTCAAAAGCGACATTGCACCTGTTAAAGAGATAAGTGACTTGGCAACCCTGAAGGGGCGTACCTTTACCTTCGGAAGCGAGTCTTCTACCTCTGGGCGGCTCATGCCTCAGCATTTTCTTAAACAAGCAGGGGTTAAGTTAGAGGATTTTAAAGGGGAGGTGGGTTTTTCCAAGTCCCATGATGCAACGTTGCAGCTCGTCGAGGCAGGCACCTACGAAGCAGGTGTATTGAATGAGCAAGTTTGGTTGAGCCGTACCAAGGCAGGAGAGGTAGATCAAACTAAAGTTAAAGTTATTTGGCGCACCCCCCCTTACTACGACTACCACTGGGTGATTAATCCAAGTGTCAAAGAACGTTATGGGGCTGATTTTACGGGGCGAGTTCAAGCAGCACTCCTGAAGCTAGACCCCACTGTGCCAGCACAAAAGGAGATTCTGGACTTATTTGGAGCTGCGAAGTTTATCCCCACCCAGAATTCTAACTATGCTCAGATTGAGGCAGTGGGTCGGGAAATTGGCAAGATTAAATGAGTTTGGCAGTCCCTATTTTTGAGCTGAACCAGGTGACTCAGCAGTTTGGGTCAACTCCTGTTTTGAGGGATATTAATTTGCGGATTGAGCCAGGGGAACGGGTGGCTTTGGTGGGGCCGAGTGGTGCGGGTAAGAGTACCTTACTGCGCTTGCTAAATGGGACGTTGCTCCCTAGCCAAGGTGAGGTTTGGGCGTTGGGGCGGAACCTCAAAAGCTCTGCTCCCTATCGGTTGCGGCAAGTGCAGCGACAGATTGGCACGGTCTATCAGCAATTTCATTTGGTGGACAGTCTACAGGTTGTTCATAACGTGAATGCGGGGCACTTGGGGCACTGGTCATTTTGGAAGGCGGCGGTATCTTTGTTTTGGCCCTTGGATGTGGAAACAGCAGCTCAAGCTTTGGCACGGGTAGGGATTCCCGAAAAACTCTATGCCCGCACCGACCAACTTTCGGGGGGACAGCAACAACGAGTGGCCCTAGCGCGAGTCTTGGTGCAAAAACCGGTCGTGATTCTGGCGGATGAACCGATCTCGAATCTGGATCCGGAGCTAAGCCGAGAGATGATGGATTTGTTACGGGACTTGAGCCAGCAAACTGAGACTACCTTGGTTGTGAGTCTGCACGCGATCGCCTTTGCTCGGAGTCACTGCCAGCGATTGATTGGATTGCGACAGGGACGCATCCAGTTTGATGCCCCCGCTACTGCGGTATCTGAGGCGATGATTGAGGACTTGTACCGATTGGAAGGATAGAGATGCGTCAGTCTCCACCTCGCCCTAGTTGGCTGAATGCCTCCAGTGTTTGGGGTGTACTTCTGGTGGGTGCGATCGCCCTTTCCTTTTCTCAAACAGGCTTATTGACTCGTCCTTGGTTGAATCTGGATGGATGGCCCCTACTCTGGCGGTTCCTCGCTGCCAGTGGGCAACCGGATGTCAGTCCAGCCATGCTGCACCTCACCCTAAATGCCACCCTAATTACCTTTTCCTATGCTGTGTGTGGCACAGCCCTAAGCGTAGTGCTGGGATTAGTCGGTGGTATCTTAGCTTCTGAGGTGTGGTGGTTAGCGGTGTTCCCCCATCAGGCAGGACGGCGTGCTTACCTGTGGGTGGGGGTGCGATCGCTCCTTGCGATTCCCAGAGCTATCCACGAAATGATTTGGGGCTTGTTTTTTGTCAATATCTGGGGACTTGATCCGTTGACAGGGGTGGTGGCGATCGCGATTCCCTTTGGGGCCATTACCGCTAAGGTATTTTCCGAGATTTTAGATGAAACGCCCCGTCAACCTTTAATGGCTCTCCTCAATAGTGGTGTTTCCCCCCTCACAGCCCTGGTCTACAGTCTGCTACCCCAAGCTCGATTGAATCTCCTTTCCTATGTGTTCTATCGCTTTGAGTGCTCGATTCGCTCAGCCGCCGTGTTGGGAATCATTGGAGCGGGTGGGTTGGGCTATCAAATGCTGCTCAGCTTACAATCCCTCCGCTACTCGCAACTTTGGACTTTGATTGCGGCCCTAGTTGTCTTGAATGGGTTGGTGGATCTCAGTAGTGCGCTGCTCCGGCGGCGGCTGGGGTGTACGAGTCGGCTGGCTTTGAATCAGTTGAAACTGAAGAGATCCCCCCTAACCCCCCTTAAAAAGGGGGGGACTGGAAAAGCCCCCCTTTTTAAGGGGGATCGAGTTTTGAGAGATGGGATTGATCAATTCGGGCTATCTTATTGCCGTCAACCTACTAGACAGCATGACCCGATTCTGAGCGGGTTAGGTTTGGGATTGATGGGACTGATTCCCTGGTGTTTTTGGTATGTGGGGGCAGATTTTAGTAAATTGTGGTCGCCTCGCACGCTGCAACTCTTAGGGGATGTGGCCCAATCTGCTTTTCCTCCGGATATGAGTGGCACGCCCCCACTTCAGTTAATCAGCCTTTCTGCTCAGACCTTGGCTATGTCGATTTTAGCGATCGCGGGCGCGGGTTTAGGAGGTATCCTCCTGTCTTTCCCTGCAACCCATAATTTCTTGTTGCCGGGGGGATTGCTAAATCCGGGACAGGGTAATCGCCTTAGTCGCGTGTGGGCTTGGGGTATCCTCCTACTCACACGGGGATTTTTGTTGATTTGCCGTGCGATTCCTGCACCGATTTGGGCGTTGGTTTTCCTCTTTGTCCTGTTTCCGGGTATCTTGCCGGGAGCCGTGGCTTTGGGATTACACAATTTAGGGATTCTGGGACGGTTAATGGCAGAAGTGACGGAAAATCTAGATCAACGACCTCTAGAGGCGCTTAAGGCTCAAGGGACTCCCGGTTCTCTAATTTTTCTCTATGGAGTCTTGCCGATGACCTTACCCCAGTTTTTGGCCTACATTCTGTATCGCTGGGAGGTGTGTATGCGAGAAACGGTGATCGTTGGCTTGGTGGGTGCCGGAGGATTGGGTCGCCTACTGACGGAGCAACTTAGCAGTTTTGACTATCAGGGTGTGGTGGTCACCCTAGTCTGTTTGATCGTCCTGACGTTTCTGGTGGATACAATCAGTGGAGCAGTACGGCGATCGCGCCCGTCTGCCTCATAAAACTCCCTTCCGCATTTCACCCATGAAACTGATCCTCTATAGCAAACCAGGCTGTCATCTTTGTGAAGGATTGCAAGAAAAATTGCAACAGGTGCAAAGTCTGGAAATTGATCTGGAAATCCGAGACATCACCACCGATCCGGCTTGGCTTCAGGCTTATGAGTACGAAATTCCCGTTTTGTATTGGGTCAGAGGGGGTGAGTTGTTTCTATTACCACGACTTTCCCCTCGTGCAACGGTGGCTCAGGTCGAGCAACTCTTGCAAAAATATATAGCAATGTCTTAAAAACCTGACCATTGATCCTCCACAAGCATCTGGGATGAATAGCTGCTGACACTCTCCATCTGGTGCGCTCATCCCTGATTCACTGCTAGGACAACCGGACAACTTTCTGAAATCACCCTTGCAAAATGTCGGTTTGGAAACTAGGCATTCAACAGGTTTGGTTGCATAATAAGGACTCAGTTCACCTAAACCAGTTAAAAATCAATGGGTCGCGCCAATAAAGTTGTCCTGGCATACTCAGGCGGAGTCGATACATCTGTCTGCATTCCTTATCTCAAGCAAGAATGGGGTGTTCAAGAAGTCATTACCTTGGCTGCTGATTTGGGTCAAGGGGATGAGTTAGAGCCCATCCGAGAAAAGGCACTGAAATCGGGTGCTGAGGTATCCCTGGTTGTGGATGCTACTGAAAGCTTTGTAACGAACTATGCTTTCCCAGCGTTACAAGCCAATGCCCTTTACGAAAATCGTTATCCGTTATCAACGGCTTTGGCTCGTCCCTTAATTGCCAAATTGTTGGTAGATGCGGCAGCCGAGTATGGAGCCGATGCAGTTGCCCACGGTTGTACGGGTAAGGGAAATGATCAAGTTCGTTTTGATGTTTCCATCGCAGCTCTCAATCCTGATCTCAAGGTGCTAGCGCCTGCTAGGGAATGGGGTATGAGTCGAGAGCAAACCATTGCCTATGGCGAACAGTTTGGAATTCCATCTCCCGTTAAGAAGTCTTCTCCCTATAGTATTGACCGCAATCTCTTGGGGCGCAGTATTGAAGCAGGTCCCTTGGAAGATCCTTGGAACGAGCCCTTAGAAGAAATCTATGTGATGACGAAGGCGATCGCGGATACTCCTAACGAACCCGCCTATGTCGAGATTGGTTTTGAAAAAGGGATTCCCATCACCCTTAATGGCGTTGCGTTAGCTCCTGTCCAGCTCATTACCCAATTGAATGAACTGGTAGGCACTCACGGTGTAGGTCGGATTGACATGGTGGAAAACCGCCTAGTAGGAATCAAATCACGGGAAATCTATGAAGTTCCTGCCCTCAGTGTTTTGATTCAAGCGCACCGTGATCTGGAGAGCTTAACGCTGACAGCGGATGTTAGCCACTACAAGCGCGGCATTGAAGAAACCTATAGCCAAATGATCTACAACGGTCTTTGGTACAGCCCGCTAAAAGCGGCTCTAGATGCTTTTGTGCAACAGACTCAACAGCGAGTGAGTGGAACTGTCCGGATCAAGCTGTTTAAGGGGAATGCCACCATTGTCGGTCGTCAGTCCAGCAATACTCTCTATAGCCCTGACCTGGCAACCTATGGGGCTGATGATCTGTTTGATCACAAGGCTGCTGAAGGGTTTATTTATGTGTGGGGACTTCCCACACGGGTCTGGTCTCAGAAAACAAGAGGTTAAGCTAGACCTGTCCAACCCCAGGCATCTATCTGTAGGGGCACCCACCAAGGGTGCCCCTCCTAGTCTTCATCCATAAGGTCGCCTCTCAGATCTCCTGGAGCATTTAGCATCTGAGGAGCAACTGCAGGATTTTCAATCACTTCCTGTGGGTTTTGTGGAT
>JAYKHH010000219.1:0-4775 GCA_035285265.1 Leptolyngbyaceae cyanobacterium
CTTCGCCCCTACCCAATGGCAAATTCTTGAAAACTGGTTGGGATTGATTCCTAAGAGATCTCTCCCAATTCTTCAGAATTAGGGGTCAATAGTTCTGGACTTTCTAAATCAAAGGGGGAATCCAAGGTTTGAACCACAAAGGGCAAGCAAGCTCCTTTTAAGCCCCGCTTAATCCGTTCTGGTGTTTCAGCAAACACTACAAATAGGGGATACATCTGATCAGCCCCTTCGCTAAAGATGTGTTGATAGCGAGGGGGCATCAGCCACTCGTAGGTCTGATCCAGACAGATCTGGGTTTGTCGCCATCGACCGAGGAGGTCGGAAAAATCCTCCTCCGGGCGATGGATAAAGATGAAAATCTCCCCCCCCGTTTTGATCTTCCATTCTGGATCGCACATTAAGAGAGCAACTTCACAAGGCAGTTGAACTAACCCTGAGCGAGGCACACTCTGATAATGGGGTCTATCCTGAGAGGTGCTATTACTGCGAACTCGGACAATGGGTAAGGGAAGGGTAATCACACTCTCATTAGAGCGACGCATACTTGGAATAATTTCTAAATAAGGTCGGTACTGCTTGAGAAGGGCGATCGCCTCATTCTGGTTGCTATACGCTGCTAGCAATTCTTCGTAGTGAAATTGTTTAACGGACATAGCTAAAAATCATGCTTCCCTAGGTTGCTAGCCGAGCGTTTCAAACACCTTAAACATAGGTAGATACATAGACAGCAAGATAGAAGCAACCATGCCTCCTAAAAACAGAATCATAATCGGTTCCATGATGCTGGTCAGTGCTTTAACGGCTTCTTCCACCTCTTGCTCGTAGAAATCAGCAACTTTCATGAGCATTTGGTCTAACTCCCCAGTCTCCTCCCCAATACTAATCATCTGAACGGCCATGACTGGAAAAACGTTCTCATTTGCCAGAGCAATACTAATCATGCCCCCGGTCTGAATTTCCCGTCGTGCTGAATCTACAGCATTAGAAATCACCTGATTCCCTGCTGTATCTCGGACAATTTCTAGGGATGTAAGAATAGGGACTCCCGAACGAGTTAAAGACCCAAAGGTGCGACAAAAGCGAGCCGTCGCTGTTTTCTCAAGTAGATCACCAAATAAAGGCATCTTCAAAAACAAGCGATCCATCGTCTCCCGACCTACCCGAGTTTTGTAATACTGCTGATAGACAAACATGAGGACATTGAACAGGATGATCAGCCCTAGGGAATACTGAGGTGTTCTGAGAAACTTACTAATACCCAGCATCACCTGAGTAAACATTGGCAATTCTGTACCAATACTCTCAAAGATATTGGCAAAGGTAGGCAGCAGGAAAACTGTCATCCCAATAAAAACTGCAACAGCAATCACGCTAACCACGACTGGATAAGACATCGCTGATTTGATTTGGTTTTGTAGTCGAGCCGTATCTTCTAGTACCTGTGCTAAACGATTCAAAACCTCATCTAACACCCCTCCAATCTCACCTGCCTGTATCATACTGACATAAAGTGTATCGAAACACTGAGGATGCTTACGCATCGCCTCTGAAAGATTATTACCTTGTTGCACATCAGTACTAATTTCCATCAGTGCCTTTTTGAGCTTAGGATTAGTACACTGCTCCGATAGAATACCCAGGCTGCGAACCATGGCTACTCCAGCATTGACCATAACGGCAAATTGGCGGGAAAAAACAGCCTTTTCTTTGACTGTAATTTTCACCATGGAAGTCTGAAACTTGTTAATTTCCGCCTGAAGGTCAAATCCCTTATCTTCTTGGAGATCTTGAACAAAAAATCCCTGGTTTTTGAGAGTAGCCCGTGCATCCGCTAGAGAATTGGCTGTGACCTTCTGTTTCCCGTTGTTTCCCTGAGCATCTCGACCGCTCGCAACGTAAGTAGGCATAATTCACCTGTGAATCTGAATCAAGGAGTAGACGGCTCCAGAAATTAGCTGGGTTCCGAGTGTTACTTAAGGACTTCAGCCTCATTCCTGGAGGTGGATAATAGTCAGGACGTGGCAACCGAATTATTCGATTAATGGGCACCTACTTTAGCACCTGCAGGCGGCCCGCCAATGAGTCGCTGGATCTCGTCAGGTTTAGACGTTTTAGACATAGCTGCCTCAAAGGAAATAATGCCTGCTTTGTACTGATCGGCTAAAACCTTTTCTAGGGTCTGCATCCCTAACTTGCCGCCAGTTTGAATGGCAGAGTAAATCTGAGAGGTCTTGCCTTCCCGAATTAAGTTAGAAATTGCTGGCGTGATAATCATGATTTCCTGTGCCATAACTCGACCATACTCACCGGGTTTTGGGTTTTTCTTGGGAACCAGAGTTTGGCTAAACACAGCAACGAGGGAGTTAGACAACTGCACTCTGACTTGAGTTTGCCGTTCCGATGGAAACACGTCAATGATTCTGTCAACGGTTTGAGAGGCCGAACTCGTGTGCAAAGTCCCAAATACTAAGTGCCCGGTTTCTGCTGCAGAGATAGCAAGGGAAATTGTCTCCAGATCCCGCATTTCTCCTACCAAGATGATATCGGGATCTTCTCGAAGTGCAGCTTTTAAGGCATTGGCAAAGCTCTTAGTATCTTCGCCGAGTTGCCGTTGGTGAACTAAACTTTTAATTGGCCCGTAAACAAATTCAATCGGATCTTCTACGGTCAGGATATGCTCAGCTTTAGTGCGGTTAATTAGATCAATCATGGCAGCCAACGTAGTCGTCTTACCCGATCCAGTTGGCCCAGTTACCAAGATGAGGCCCCTAGGTTTATCCGTCATTTCTCGCACAATATCAGGCAACCCCAACATCTCAAAATTAGGGATCTTAGAACTCAAGGCTCTTAAACAAGCTGCATAGGTTCCCCGATCTTTATAGACATTGACTCGAAACCGTGCTAGCCCTTTAACCCCATAGGAGCAGTCTAGTTCCCAATTCTGTTCCAAAGTTTTACGCTGGGTATTATTCAACATACTAAAGATGAGTCGTTGACATTGCTCAGCAGTCATCGGGTCATAGTCCATAGGCGTGAGCTTGCCACTGATCCGGAAGTAGGGTGGCAAGCCTGCTGATAGATGCATGTCCGAGCCACCCAATTCAATCAGTTGCTCCATTAAATCTTCGATCATCAATTCCATTCAGTTTCCTCCTTGATTTTTGCTTCCTAATTTTTGATTCGTGGCTATTGGTTCGTCAGAAATTCAACTTTTTTTTGCCGATGAAGTTCACTCCGTTGGCATGGGGGATTGAAACTAACCCATCCCGGTGGTGAAAGCATCTGGGTTCAGGGCTACTTTTGAAACCGAGGGGTAAGACAATAGGGACAATCTATCCACTCTGGTTTTGCTTCGGCACTGCAAACTCGGCAGGTGAGAGAACTTTTACGCTTGGCTTTTAGTTCAGCTTCTAAACCCTTATCCGTAAAGGTAACCCGTTCTACTTCTTCTAAGGTTGTATGCCCTTGGCGAACCAGGTTTAAGCTATAAGACAGCAAGGTAACCATGCCATCTTCAACGGCAATTTCTTTAATCCGCTCTGCAGTAGCTCCCTCCGTAATAGCTTCCTGAATGCGCTCTGTTATCTTCATCACCTCATACACCCCACAGCGACCTTTGTAACCAATTCCGTTACATTTTGAGCACAGCTTCCCTTCCGCTTTTGCCTTTTCAGCTTCTTCAGGATCTAACACATTTGCTCGATAGAGAGTTAGGTCTACTTCACGAGAAGCAGATAGCCCAAATCTAGCTAGTTCAGCCGTCGTCGGTGTGTAGGGGATACGGCATTCGCTACACACCCGTCGCATCAGACGTTGGGCACAAACTCCCAATAAGGCAGCAGACACCATAAAGGGCTCAACCCCCATCTCATCTAGACGCGCAATTGAACTTGGCGCATCATTAGCGTGCAACGTTGTCATGACTAAGTGTCCCGTCAGAGAAGCCTCGATCGCCGTTTTAGCCGTCTCCACATCCCGAGTTTCACCGACTAGGACGATATCTGGATCCTGGCGCATGAATGCCCTAAGAATAGAAGCAAAGTTCATCCCCTTCTCCCGAATCACCTGTACCTGGGTGATTCCTGGTAGGGCATATTCAATCGGGTCTTCTGCAGTACTGATATTAACCCCTGGGTCGTTCCGTTCTGCCAAAATCGAGTACAAGGTGGTTGACTTACCTGAACCCGTAGGCCCTGTAACCAAAAGCAACCCAAAGGGCTGATTCGCCAGATCCCTCACCAGAGCCAGAATATCCGGATCTGAGATCAACTTATCCAATCCCAATTGGGTGGAAGAGTTATCCAAAATCCGCATGCAGATCTTCTCACCGTAACGACTGGGTAAGGTGTTAACTCGGAAGTCAACCTTGCGACCTTCAAACACCCGGCGAATTCGCCCATCTTGAGGAGCCCGCCGTTCAGCAATATCTAAGTCTGCAATAATTTTGAATCGAGATGTGAGGGCGGGAATAATCTTCTTGGGAAGCGGTGGAAACGGTTCTCGTAAAACGCCATCCTTACGAAAGCGCACTCGCAGATATTCTTCTTGAGGCTCGATGTGAATATCTGACACTCCATCCATCAGGGCCTTGGCCAGAATCTTGTTGACCGTCTGAATAACAGGTGCAGTTGAAGCTTCTCCAAGTGCCAAGTTGAGATCAGCGTCTGCATTCTCTTCGTCATCCAACTCGGCATCCTGCATATCATATTGGCCCAAATCATTCAGCTCCAGATCCTGGGGCTTAATTTCCTTGGGAGCTTTCTTTTTGCCATCCT
>JAYKHH010000220.1:0-6399 GCA_035285265.1 Leptolyngbyaceae cyanobacterium
AATGCCTTCGCTCTCTAGCATTTTGACGAGAGATGCTTCTGTATACCGAGCCGGGGGTTGGGTTTCGTGACCGATCGCCGCCAATTCTTTACAGGTGGGGCGATCGCCCTGCCGCATCGGTGGCAAAATCACCTCTTGATCCTCGATGGCCGCGCTGGGATCGTCGGAACCCTCCACATAGGCCCGAAAGAAGCCAGGAAAGTCAATACGCTTACCGGAGGCCCGAAAACCAGCATCTTCCACTTGCAGTTGCACGGTAATTTGGGTCTGTCGCGCTTCTGCCATTTGACTGGCAACGGTTCGTTTCCAGATTAAGTCATAGAGTTGCAGTTCTCGACCACTTAAGCCCGTGGCTTGGGGAGTCCGAAAGGTACTCCCTGCAGGACGAATAGCTTCGTGAGCTTCCTGGGCACCTTTACTTTTTGTGGTGTATTGCCGAGGTTCGGGACTGAGGTAGTCCTTGCCATACATCTGCTCCACACAACTGCGGGCAGCGGCGATCGCCTGCTGGGATAGATGCACCGAGTCCGTCCGCATATAGGTAATAAACCCTTGCTCGTAGAGGTTTTGAGCCGTCCGCATTGTATCTCGCGCCGATAGGCGGAGTTTACGGTTGGCTTCCTGCTGCAAGGTGGAAGTAGTAAACGGTGCGGAGGGTTTGCGAGTCACGGGACGCTCTTCCATCGCTGCCACCGTCCAGGGCTTGCCCGTAATCCGCGTTTGTAACGCTCTCGCCTCTGTTTCGTTCAACAACAGAACATTCCGTCCTGCCACAATTTGTCCCGTGGCTTCATCAAAATCAGCTCCGGTAGCCAGTCGGGTGCCACCGAGGGTCACCAAACGAGCTTCAAAGGCATTCCCCTTAGACTGCGCCTTACCTGCCGCTTCCAGAATGGCCTTCAAATCCCAATAGGAACCCTGACGAAAGGCGCGACGTTGCCGTTCTCGCTGCACCAAGAGGCGGACTGAGACGGACTGCACCCGTCCCGCAGATAGACCCCAAGCGATTTTTTTCCACAGCAGGGGCGAGAGGGTATAGCCCACCAGGCGATCGAGAATCCGGCGCGTTTCCTGGGCATGGACGATTTGTTCATCAATATCCCGACGATTCTTCAGGGCATCCCGAATCGCTTCTTCGGTAATTTCATGAAATACCATGCGTTTGGTTGGGATCTTGGGCTTTAGCACCTGGAGCAAGTGCCAGCTAATGCTTTCACCTTCTCGATCTTCGTCCGTTGCCAGTACCAGTTCATCCGCTTCTTTCAAGGCGTCCTTCAAGGCTTTCACAACCTTAGCTTTATCTTTAGGAATTACGTAAAGCGGTTGAAACTCGTCCTCCACATTGACGCCAAGCTGTGCCCACTTCTCCGCTTTAACGGCTGTAGGAATTTCACTAGCAGATTGGGGGAGATCCCGAATATGCCCCATCGACGCCTCTACCCGATAGGTTGAGGGCAGGTAATTGCGAATGGTACGGGCTTTGGTCGGAGATTCAACAATAACGAGAGTTGACATGGGTATCGCTAACAGGATGCTAAAAATAACAGCTAGGTGCGGAAAGCACGGGAAACAAGAGGCGAGAGGGGCTTCAACTCATCCTGGAGAAGACCTAAGCCCCAGGCATCAAGTTTTTTGGGTACTAGTTTTTTGGGTACTAGTTTTTTGGGTACTAGGTAGACACCTTAACTTAACTCTCAGGTCTTAACTCTACCCCCTAGGGAGAACTGCTCAGAGAGAACAGGGGAAATCCAACTTCAGGATGCAGGCTAAATAGTGGAGGCCAAATAATGCAGGCAAAAATTAAGGCTATTTAGTTCTTTAACTCATATTGGATAGTAATGACAACAAGAGCAGACTAAAATAGCGATTAAATCAGCCATTGTATTGAGTACTCATCCACCTATGGACTTTGCCAGTCTTGCAGCCCAGTTAAATACTGGGACGATCTTGCCGGAGGGAATAATAATTATTACTCTCCTCGTTGTTTTGATTGGGGATTTGATCACGGGGCGGGCCGCCTCCCGCTGGACTCCCTACTTTGCGATCGCAGGGTTACTAGGGTCGGTCATCACCCTGTACTACCAGTGGGACATTACAGATTCCATTGGCTTTCTGGGTGCCTTCAACAGCGATGCGTTGAGCATGGTATTCCGAGGGATTATTGCCCTCTCCGCTGCCGTCACCATCCTGATGTCTATCCGCTATGTGGAGCAATCTGGAACGTCTTTGGCAGAATTTATTGTGATTCTGCTCACTGCCACGATCGGAGCCATGTTCCTATCGGGCGCAGATGAGTTGGTCATGATTTATGTTTCCCTGGAAACCCTCAGTATCGCCTCCTATTTGCTGACAGGTTACATGAAACGGGATCCCCGTTCCAATGAAGCGGCCCTGAAATATTTGTTGATTGGAGCTTCTAGCTCGGCTATCTTCCTCTACGGCATTTCCTTGCTCTACGGCTTATCCGGTGGGCAAACCCGTTTGAGCGAAATTGCCACCCATATCGTCACCACCGGGACAGGCCAGTCCATTGGTCTCGTGATTGCCTTGGTGTTTGCGATCGCTGGGATTGCCTTCAAGATTGCTGCTGTGCCCTTCCACCAGTGGACACCGGATGTCTACGAAGGTTCACCGACGCCTGTTGTTGCTTTTCTATCCGTTGGCTCCAAAGCAGCGGGCTTTGCCCTAGCGATTCGCCTGTTAGTAACGGCCTTCCCTCTCCTGACGGATCAGTGGCGGTTTGTCTTTACGGCCCTCGCCATTTTGAGCATGATTTTAGGAAATGTGGTGGCCTTGGCCCAAACCAGCATGAAGCGGATGTTGGCCTATTCCTCCATTGCTCAAGCGGGCTTTGTGATGATCGGGCTGATTACCGGAACAGAAGCTGGTTACGCCAGTATGATCTTCTACTTGCTGATCTACCTGTTCATGAACTTGGGTGGTTTCATTTGCGTAATCCTCTTCACCCTTAGAACGGGAACGGATCAGATTAGTGAATACTCCGGCCTCTATCAAAAAGACCCCCTATTAACCTTGGGCTTAAGTATTTGTCTGCTGTCCTTGGGTGGGATTCCGCCTCTGGCAGGCTTCTTTGGTAAGCTCTACCTCTTTTGGGCAGGTTGGCGAGCGGGAGCCTACGGCTTGGTGCTTTTGGGTCTTGTGACCAGTGTAATTTCGATTTACTACTACATCCGAGTCGTCAAGATGATGGTGGTGAAAGAACCTCAAGAAATGTCTGAAGCCGTGAAAAACTACCCAGCCATTAGCTGGAAGTTGGAAGGAATGCGTCCCTTGCAAGTGGGCTTGGTGCTCACTCTAATTGGTACCTCCTTGGCGGGAATTCTTTCTAACCCCTTGTTTACCCTGGCGAACGATTCTATAACCCGCACGCCGATGCTTCAATCTTCGATCGCAAACACCCAATTAACCCTGAAACTACCGGAGGGAGGGCGATCGCTCGTCAGCCTCCAATCCCCTAACTAGACATCAGACTTGCCAGCTTGATCTACTCAGTGGCTATTTCTGATGGGCAATGATGACCAATCGGGCTGATCTCCTGCCATCTATGGGTCAATTTAGGGGGCAATTTAGATCTGAAATGACTTAATTATGAAGGGGACGTACTCTCGTGATACGTCCCCTTCATAATTTCAGGAGATTCGTAATTTCAGAAGAGGAGTTGCAGTAATCGCCTGGGTGTTAGGTATCCTGGTTAACATATAGCTGCAAATGCCAAATAGTTAAAAAATTTAAAGAAGAGGGGGGATTGGCATGGTGGAAGCCACTGAAAGTCAAATGAGATGGGCAAGTGCCTTATCAACTCGTCCCTCACTGGAAGCAGCCATTGATGAAGTTGTAACCCAAGCCCAAAAACGTCTTGACATTTCCCCAGATCTTGGCATCGTCTTTATTTCGTCTGCCTTTGCCAGTGAATATCCGCGTGTATTGCCGTTATTGCAAGAGCGACTGTCTTTACCTGCGTTAATTGGTTGTGGCGGTGGCGGCATTGTCGGCATGAGCCGCACGGGAAAAGCTAAGGAAATCGAGGGAGATACGGCATTGAGCCTCACCCTTGCCTATTTGCCCGGTGTTAACATCAAAACCTTTCACATTGACCCTTTAGATCACCCTGACTTAGATAGTTCGCCCAACGCTTGGGCGGACATGATGGGAGTCGATCCGGCGGAATCACCCCATTTCATTTTGCTGGCAGATCCCTTTTCTTCCAAAATCAATGACCTGTTACAAGGTTTAGACTTTGCCTACCCCAGCGCAGTTAAGGTTGGGGGATTAACCAGTGCGGGAGCAGAAACTGGGCACCAGGGCTTGTTTTGCAACCGTCGCCTCCATCGGGAAGGAACCGTTGGGGTGGCTTTGAGCGGCAATATTGTCTTAGAAGCGATTGTGGCTCAGGGATGCCGTCCGATTGGTCAGGTCTTTCAGATTACGGAGGGGGAACGCAATATTCTGCTAGGTCTCGAGAAGGTAGAGCCAGCAGACGAATCGAGCAGTTATAGTGCATCCTCGCGATCGCCCCTAGGAACGGGCCTATCCTCCCGACCTCCCTTAGAAGTGTTGCAAGAGCTAATTCAAAACCTCAGCGAAGAAGACCGGATGTTAGCCCAGCACTCTTTGTTTGTGGGGGTAGCCCAGAGTGAATTTAAGCTCAATCTAGAACCGGGAGATTTTCTAATTCGCAATTTGCTAGGGGTAGATCCTAGGGCGGGTGCGATCGCGATCGGCGATCGGGTGAGGCCGGGACAACGCATTCAATTTCACCTGCGAGATGCCAAAACCTCTGCCGACGACCTAGAGATGTTTTTAGCACGGCATCAGGAGCAGTCTAGCCCTCATTCCAGTTCCGCGATAGGTGCCCTCATGTTTTCCTGTCTAGGAAGAGGAGAAGGCTTATATGGCAAGCCCAATTTTGACTCTCGACTCTTTGAACGCTATTTCCCCCAGGTGCCCCTGAGTGGTTTCTTCTGCAACGGGGAAATTGGCCCTGTCGGGAATAGTACATTTCTCCACGGCTACACCTCTGTATTTGGGATTGTACGCCCAGGTTAGAATTGCAGGGATAACGTTAAAGTTGGGTGTGCTGGAACAACAACAACAACCTATGGCTTATAGTGATTTCCGCCTAGATGAAGTGATCGAAAAGTTCAGCTTAGATCTGGAAGAAGCCACGGGTCTATTTGCTGAAATTCCTGAATATGAGCCCAGTGATTATTTAAAGCAAACGTTAGCTCAAAATTTAGACTTAGCTGTTGCAATTAACACCGAGAAAGCTCGGTCTGAAATGATTATCTCGCCGATTCTATTGGAATTAATGCATCACCGTCGAGATCATTTAAGTTTCTTTTCAGGCGTTGATTTCAGCGTTGATCAGAGTCAGGGTTTGACAGGAATTTGTGATTTTCTGATTAGTAAAAGTCCTGAACAATTGTTTGTGCGTGCTCCCGTCGTAACTATTGTGGAGGCAAAAAACGAAAATCTGAAGAGTGGTTTTGGTCAGTGCCTTGCTGAAATGTTAGCTGCACAATTTTTTAATCAACGCAAGGGTAATCAAATTCCAGTCATTTATGGAGTTGTTACGATTGGTACGATTTGGCGTTTCTTGCAGCTAACTGAAAAAACGGTTCAAGTTGATTTGAGCGAATACTATATTCAAAACCTCAATAGAATTTTAGGCATTCTTTTACACTTTGTTAGTTAGAAGGCTCTTCCGCTGATACTTCCATTATCTTTCCATGCTGTGCGGCGAAAAGATAAAGGAGGCATTTCAGAACCAGGTTCATCTAATTGATGGCCTGACTCAAGAGGGCAAATTTTATGTTTCTAGAGCCATTTTCAACGTGAATTCGATAGTCCTTTCGTCGAACTGACGCTAACCGGGGGAGAGGGGATTGAGCCAGAACAAAATTGTTTTCTTGAGTTGATTGAGTTCTCGATACACCTCTTGCTTCATCCACTGCCCGATCGCATCCAAGGGTGTAAAAGTCTGCCCTACTTTCCAGCCGATATCTTGTCCGAGGGGAGTGGTGTGAGTGCCTATCAGTTGCTTGAGCGTCACCATTCCTGGAAAGCAGTCTTGGAGAATGTCGTATAAACCTAGGGTTTGATCCAGGTCATCCTTCGTGAATTTAATTAACAAATTGCGGCGGATTTGATAGCGCTCAGCAATAATTACGTCGGTTTCTAAGGGCGAGGGGGTAAACTCCACCGGAAACGTCGTGGAGAATTGCTCCAAGAAGGGGATTGACTTTCGGGCGGGGAAGTTATTGAAAGAAATGAGGATATTTCCGGCTCGTTCTACCTTGGCTAAACTGCCAATTAGGAGGTGCAACTTACAGCCCATACTGTGACCTAGCCCATAAATGGGGAGATAGCGCTTCTGCA
>JAYKHH010000221.1:0-4747 GCA_035285265.1 Leptolyngbyaceae cyanobacterium
TTTTACTGCAACACGGGATTGAACCGATTTGTCAGGTAGCTTGTCGCGATCGCAATCGCATTGGGTTGCAAGCAGATTTAATGGGTGCCCATGCCCTCGGAATTCGTAATATCCTAGCCCTCACCGGCGATCCAGTAAAAGCAGGTGACCATCCCAAAGCTAAGAGTGTGTTTGACCTAGAATCCGTGCGGCTTTTACAACTGGTCAGAAAGCTCAACTATGGTATGGATTGGAATGATAAACCGCTGACGGATGGCATCACAGAACTCTTTGTAGGCGCAGCAGTGGATCCACAGCTCGCTAGTTGGTCAGGGCTGAAAAGTCGGTTTGAACGCAAGGTAGAAGCGGGTGCCCAATTTTTTCAAAGCCAGTTAATTTCTGACTTTGATCGCCTAGAGAAGTTTATGAGCCAAATTGCCTCTGGTTCCGGCAAACCGATCTTGGCAGGTATTTTTCTACTAAAATCCGCTAAAAATGCTCAATTTATCAATCGTTGCGTACCGGGTGTTCATATTCCTCAAGCCATCATTGATCGTCTAGAAAAAGCTCCCCATCCCTTGCAGGAAGGGATTCAGATTGCTGCCGAACAAGTTCAACTCGCCCGCCAGATCTGTCAGGGAGTGCATTTAATGGCCGTTAAACGGGAAGACCTGATTCCTCAAATTTTGGATCTAGCAGGGGTGAAGCCTTTGTGAATTTTGGATTTTGGATTTTGGATTGACTGTAGGGGCCATCCCCCCATGGTGGCCCTCTTCACAAGTTGAAATTGGAGAAATCAAGCAGTAGAAAAACCTTCCGAAATACGGAAGGAAGACGTTGGATTTGACAAAATAGAACTATAGGCTGGAAGAGTGGACACTCAGCCAGCTTTTTCAGCCCATCCATAGGGAGACAGAATGGACAGTAATAATTTGCTCAAGCAGCTTCTCATGATTGGAGTTGGCACCACTTCATTAGTCGCAGAGAAACTGCGGGAGGTGAGTGAAGAATGGGTTAAAACTGGCAAACTAGACTCCGACCAAGCTAAAGGCTTTGTCGATGATTTAATGGGTCAGATCAAAGGAGACGCAGGAGAGGCAGGGGGATTTGAGGCACAAATGCAGCGGCAACTTCGGAATGTGTTGCAAGATTTGGGGGTGCCTCGCCAAGCAGAAATGGATGAATTGCGCGGTCGCTTAGACCGCTTGGAGCGACAAATCCGGGATTTAGAAAATAAACTATGGCGTTAAAAGCCATTGAGTGATGGACTCGATGGGTGTACCTTCATCTCAGAAGCATTTAAGGAGAGGTTATTTTGCGAGATATTTTAATTAGCCTAGGGGTGATGCTCACCTGTTGCCTGCTATTGGTTGTGGGCCAAATTGCTACGTCGCAAAGTTCAGCAAGAGCAGCTACTTTATCTCAGCCACAACCTGAGATAACCATAGCTATGTCAGGTGCCACTAAAGCCCCTCGGCCCGAGGCTCAGGTAGAGGTCAAGGAAACCAGTCCTACACCACAGGATACTAAACTACAGGATACTAAAAAGATGATTACGACCCCGACTGGATTAAAGTATGTGGATTTGGTCGAGGGCACGGGCGGTACCCCGAAGACAGGTCAAACCGTTGTGGTTCACTACGTAGGCACCCTAGAAGATGGCACTAAGTTTGATAGCTCCCGCGATCGCAATCAACCCTTCCAATTCAAAATTGGTGTCGGACAGGTGATTAAGGGTTGGGATGAAGGGGTTGCTTCGATGCGGGTCGGCGGTCTTCGCAAACTGACTATTCCCGCCGAGCTAGGCTATGGAGCACGGGGCGCAGGAGACGTGATTCCTCCCAATGCCACCTTGATTTTTGAGGTAGAACTCCTGAAACTGGGCTAAGCGTTTAACTAGCTTTTCAACCTCAGGCCAAACTATATAAAAAGGCCAAACCATATAAAAAACCTCTAGAATCCTTATTTCTAGAGGTTTTTTATATGCCCGTAACCCAAAAGAGTTTCCTGTAGCTTCTGCAACATTTCTTAACCGACGGTAATATTAAGCTTTAGGCTAATCATTCAGTACACATTACTGAGTTTGATACAAAACGGGGATACCACTGCTCTACCCTCAGCACACCCTTAAAGCAACAAAATTGAGGTAACAAAGTTTATGAATAGCGTGTTGGAACGGAATATTGCTGAAGCAGATGGACGCTATCTTAGCAATACAGAATTAAGCCCTTTAGAAGAATATACCAAAACCTATAGGGTAAGATTGCAAACCTATTGCCTTCTGCAAGCTTATTCCCAGCAACTCATCCTCAAGACACTACAGAGGCTCATGCAGACTGATAAACCAGTGGTTGAGCAGTATGGGGATAAGTGTCAGCGCGATATGGGCTATGTGATGCTCTCCATTTCTAATTCCATCTTGAAGGATGATGAGAATGCTTTCCGAGAACAACTCATTCTATGGATGCAAAATATTATGTCGGCTTTGCGGAAAGAGGCGCAATCAGCTAGGGCTTATCGTTTGCTTCAAGCAGTCGTAACAGAGAGTTTACCGGCTGAGAATGCTAAACTCATTAACCGTCATCTCGATTCCTTTATTGATGCGCTGACTTCTGTCGTTTCTTGACGCTCCCCCTTTTTTTCCAAAAAAACTCTATTTAGCGTGCACTTGGTGCACAGCTAAATAGAGCCATCGAATTCATGGACAATCCAATCCGATTGCAGGGGTACTGCATGTGATGTTGCCTTTATAAACATCCTCTAAGACTTAATACTTGGCAGCACAAGGATTCACTTTGCTGGCGCAGGGATTAGTCTTGGCAGCACAGGGGTTAGCTTTAGAAGCACAAGGATTGGCCTTGGCAGCACAGGGATTCACTTTGCTAGCGCAGGGATTGGTCTTGGCAGCACAGGGATTTACTTTGCTAGCACAGGGATTGGTCTTGGCAGCACAAGGGTCAACTTTAATCACGGCAGGCTTAGCAGAAGCAGACTGGATGACAACGCCAGAAATTCCTAAACCTAAAACAGATGCGATCGCTAAAGCGGTTAGATACTGAACTTTCATGCCCTAAACCTCTAAGGGTAAACAAACGAGCCCGCTAGAGATTTATCTAGCTATGTTTGTTATTAGATACCCCTAGGCTGAAGCTCCCATGATGCGGATCTGAAGAGTAGATGAAAATTAAGAGACTAAAAACTCATCTTTTGATCAGATACTCATCATTCTTTTGGGAAACAGTACCCCTAAATTGAAGGATGTAGCTCCAAACAAATTAGGTATACACTCGTGAAGAAAAAAATGATCGGTGGTGGTTTAGTCCTTTTGGCGGCAATGTTAGTTGGCAAAGGAACACTCCATGCCCAGGCTAGTAAACCCCAAGTCATCACCCTAACCCAGAATGCCTGCCAGTTTTTGGAGAGTGAGAGTAAAAACCATCAGTTCAAGACCAAGACAGCAGAGGATTGCAATCGGATTAATGCCGAAACCCTATCTGATCGTAAAAAAGGCTTTAAACCACTCACCCTGAAAGCTGGAGAATATATCTTTCGAGTCAAAAATAACAATGTTCCCTATGAGTTAGGCTTTTATTTAAGAGGCTCTGGTCTCGGTCGTGTTACCTTACCCAGTGTTTCAGGAGGCGGACTAACCCAGGGTACGACCAAGGATTATCGCGTCACCCTGCGTCCCGGCACCTATGACTATAGCTGCCCCTTAAACCCTACACCTGATTATTCTTTAATTGTGAAGTAAATTTAGGTGTGAAGGGGAATTTTGGATTTAAAATCCGGTAGGGGCGTAGCATCCGGCAGCAAGGCTAGATGCCTTGGCCCCCATGGTAGCCCGGATGCTACGCCCTTCTTCCCAGTTTGTGTCAGGTATTAGGGAGAAACCGCCATGAAATCTCAAGACTGGTTACTCACAGCAGCAGGGCACTGCCAATCCTGGGACTTCCCAGAGCCAGATGAACTTTCCGACAGTCCCTATCGGCTTTATCGGTTTTTAACAGAAGTAGAGGATCTCCTCAATCAGGTCAGCGATGATCAAGAACGGTTGTACGGCATTTGCCCGTTAGTTCGCCGATTACTCAATCATTCCCTTTGGCTTCAGATTCCCCAACTAGAACCTGATCCGGAGCTAGGCTGGTCTGTGTTGACCCTTTATGATGAACCTGACTTTCCCTTGACGGTGCAGTTGGTGGCCTGGTCACCTGGAACGATCTCCCCGATCCATAACCACGCTTGTTGGGGTGTCGTTGCTCTGATTAGTGGAGAGGAAGAAAATACATTTTGGCAGCGATCTCCCACGTCCCAATACCCAGACCAGATCGAGCGCGTCGGTGATCTCATTTTGATGCCAGGAGATCTCATCAGCTTTCTGCCCGATGCCATCCATCAGGTTAAAGCCTTAGGCGACCAACCCACCATCAGCTTTAATCTTTACGGTGCAACGGATTATGACCAACGATTTGAGTTTGATGCGATCGCGCATACTGCAAAAATCTTTTAGAAAGCAAGTGTTAGGTATCAGTCGTAGTCGGAGTATCCAGACTGTTTCGGCTCCTGGGGGTTAGCTCTTAATGTCAGATGTCAAGTATTAAGAAACTGTAGAAACGCCAAATAATCCAAAATCCAAAACCGAATGTTCCGTCACATCCTCAAGAACTTGCAACCACTCCAACGCAGCAGATTAGATCTGGCATCGTTGCAAGTTCGCTTGACCTTGGGGCTGACCGCTGTATTTATTTTGGGATTGGGGAGTGTAGCT
>JAYKHH010000222.1:0-5785 GCA_035285265.1 Leptolyngbyaceae cyanobacterium
AGGTGGTCTAGACGCAGGGGGCTGAGAGGCAGGTGGTCTAGATGCAGATAAAGGGGGTGGAGGCACAGGTGGAGGGCTGACGGGCGGGGGGGTAGCTACGCCTTGAGTGGTAGGAGTACCCGCAACAGATGATTCCCCCTGGAGTTCTTTGATCACCTCGTCTGCGGATTGATAGCGATCGCCTACCAAATCCTTCAACAATTTATCTAAAACCTGTCCGAGGCGATCGCTAATGGTCACCCCCCGACGAGTGAGATGCTCACGCCACATCCAACGACCTTGCAAAGGATCGTAAAGTTCATCGGGTCTAACCTGAGTCAATAAATGAATGCTGGTGGCAGCTAGGCTATACAGATCACTGGCAGGATAGGCTCTACCACTCCGCATCTGCTCCATGGGCGCGTAGCCTTCGGTGCCAATCCGGGTTCCAGCCTGAGCCATGGAAGTGCCCGTTAACTGCTTGGAAACTCCAAAATCAATTAGCACCAATTTGCCATCATTACCCCGACGGATAATGTTGCCAGGGGTAATATCTCGGTGAATGACCTGGCGTTCATGAATATATTTCAGAACGGGTAATAAGTCATTGAACAGTTCCCGAATTTTATGTTCACTAAAAGCACCTTGGCGCTGTAACTCTTGCACCAAGTTGGGACCTTCAATAAACTGCTGCACTAGATACAAGCGAGAATCATGCTCAAAGTAGGCAAGCAGGGCTGGAATTTGGGGATGTTCTCCCAATTCGTGGAGCCGCATTGCTTCCTGGTCAAATAATTGAATCGCTTTATCTAGGGACTTTGCCCCTTGAAATTGAGGTGAAAATTGCTTGATAACGCAGCGGGTTTTGAGTCTATCTTCATCCACTGCCAGGTAGGTTCTTCCAAACCCACCCTGACCAATAGGCTGCAATACGCGATACCGACCCCTCAGTAGGGATACGATGGCAGCCCCACAACTTCCACAGGTTGTTGCATCATCAGGATTTTGGGGCTGTCGGCAGTTGGGATTAAGGCAAGAAATCATACTTGGCAGATGCTCGGACGCTATAGGTTCATTGTCCCCAACCTGGGGCTCTACGTATCAATTAATAATGCATGCAATGCCATCCCCGATGCGTTTACTATACCTGAAGACAGAGATTTGTGGGGTTCATGGAAAATTCTTTTTTCTCAGGAGATTTCTTCAAAAGAATGTAGCGCTATAGGAGCACCCCTTGGTGGGTACTCCTACGGTCGAGCTAGGATTTGGGGATCTTCGTTCTTAGGAGCACCTTAGAACAGTTAACGTTGTTCACGAAGCTTGGAGCGTGGACAACGTTACTGTCTCCGTTGTTGGCAATACTGACAAATGATGACCTAAGGCTTTCCGAGTTACTGCCATACTACAGGCCAAGGCAACTCTTTCCTGCTCTAGTAGACCCACCAATCGATGGGATTGAGGCTCCATAACCGGTAGTTGACGCAGCCCTCTCGCTGCCATGCGATCCAGGACATCGGCAACCCATTCATCAGGGTAAGCATAGACTAACTCGGATGTGCAAATCTCAGCGACCGGTTGATGCTGCAACAAGTCAGTAGTGGCTCCCATTTCTGCACGGGCGATCGCTCGATTGATATCCTGAAGGGTGACAATTCCCATCAACTGTTCCGTAGCATCCACCACTAAGGCACTCCGAAAGTTGCGATTAAGTAAGGCTTGCCCTGCCTGCAATACCGTCAGGGAACTGGGAATTAGCAGCGGCTCAAACATAACATCGGCTACTAAAATTTGGTGGGAAATTGCCAAATTTTGATCCTGTTCGACATTGACCCCCATCTGTTGCAAATTTAAGCCCGCACTCGGAGATGGTTTTAAGCGTTCCACCAACCACACACTTAAACCAACTGCTGCCATTAAGGGCAAGACAATGCGATAGTCTCGTGTCAACTCAAACAGTAATAAAATCGCCGTTAAAGGGGCACGGGCGCTTCCTGCCAAAACTGCAGCCATGCCGACCATCGCGTAGGCAGGAGGAGCCGCAATACTAATCCAAGTCTTGGATAGGAGGGCTGCTACAATCTTGCCGTAGGCGGCCCCTAGGGAAGCTCCCAAAAACATAGCGGGGGCAAAGATACCGCCTACTAAGCCACTGCCTAAGCTGAGGGATGTCATGGCTAACTTGACGACCAGCAGCATGACTAACAAGGGCAAGGAAAACTGAACATCCCTCAGCATCGCTTCCACGGTTTCGTAGCCGATCCCTAGGATTTGTGGAAACTGGAGAGCAACCAAGCCTAAACACACTCCCCCTAGGACAGGACGCAAGGGCGTGGGCAGCTTACCCAACCAGGACAAGCCTGGGGTATTGCCTTCAAAACTACTTTGAGCAAACTTAATGGCTTGGATATAGGTAATAGAGACTAAGCTAGCAAACAATCCTAGCCCTACATACAGAGGCAATTCAAAGGGGCTACGAACCTCATAGAGAGGCAGGGTGAAGGCGGGTTGCTCACCCAGACCAATTTGGGCAATCAATGCGGCAACAACGGCAGCTAGCAAAACTACACTTACTGCAGAGGTGGCAAAGGTGGTTCCTAGCACAACTTCTAGGGCAAAAAAGACCCCGGCGATCGGGGCATTAAATCCAGCCGCCAATCCAGCCGCTGCCCCAGCCCCCAAGAGCAATCGCTGTCGCTCTTGAGAAACCTGTAAGACCTGGCCCAGAAGCATCCCAAAGTTAGCCCCAATTTCCACACTTGGCCCCTCTGGGCCTAAGGAAGCTCCCGTCCCCAAGGAAACAGAAGCCGCAACCATCTTGGGTACTGGCCTTAGGGGAGATAACTCTCGCCCTCCTTGAGCAGCCGCAATGAGGGAAGAGATACTAGGGCCAAAATCTTGCCAGTACCAACGCATTAGCCCCACTACGATTCCCCCTAACATGGGTACAAAGGCTAGGATCCAAGGTGCCCAAATCGCTGTAGGGTTTAGGGAGGTAATCGCTCCCATAAAGTCCTCTAGCACGAGGCCATGAATCAGTTCAATCAAGTAGTGGAAGGTGACCACACCCATACCAGTCCCCCCCCCAATCAATACCGCCAGGAGCAGCACAACCGATTCGGAACTGGGTTGTAACTGATTGAGGATACGGCTAAGACGAAGATGTGAGGCAACAGGAGGCGAGGCAACAGAAGCTGCCCGCTGAGACAACACCAAGTCAGGGTGAGGAGCCGGAATCATGGTTGCAACAGTAGAAGATGGCTGAAACGGAAATAATAAACAGAAAGCTGCACTGGTCTGCTGGGGATCAGGGATTCAATCTTGATGAGGATTCAAAATCCTCGTAAGGATATGGCAGTGCTATATCCTTACCCAAAGCATGGCAGGCAGTGCCAGACCTATAGGTCTATCGGGGTGGATAGACGCTAGCACCTACCTCACCAAACAACCCCGAATCTAGCCCTACGGGAAAATGAGATGATTTTTAATTTTTATTGCTATTGTTTCATTGTCCTGGATCAATGAGGCTCCGGACAAGTAGGAGTCGGATCAAGTTTGTGGCTATTAGCCCCTCAATCCTGCTTCCCAATCCGCGCAAGCCCTAGCTATCTAGGCAGAGGTGTAACGTAACATCCGTCTCCAAGGTCGGCGCACCTGTGGGAAGGGCGAAAGAAAACGTTCCCATTTCTGGCTCGACCCAGGTTTCTAGGAGAACGTTTTCTGAGGAGTTCGACGAAAGGGTGTTTTGGGAGTTTTCGCCAAGCGAAAACTCCCAAAACACCCGATTTTGTGTGTGCGCGAAGCGCACACACAAAATCGAGCTATCAAATTCACGTTAACGTAACACGACCGCCTACAGGGGGTGCCCCTGCAGAACGCTCTGGATTAACTGAACTGACGAAATGCCAATTTAGAAAGTTAAGAGCGGC
The DNA here is from genome assembly GCA_035285265.1 of Leptolyngbyaceae cyanobacterium. GTDB lineage: Bacteria > Cyanobacteriota > Cyanobacteriia > JARCMD01 > JARCMD01 > JAYKHH01. Next base: position 3,906 of record JAYKHH010000222.1, read on the forward strand.
TGGAATCCATGTTTAATGGAAACCTTGCCAATCTGCTCCATTTTGGCAATTGTGATTTGGTTACGTCCCCAGGAAAAATTGGTGTGCCACTTCTCAAACTCCAGCAGCATCGATTCCGCAAAACAGGCAAAGAGTTGACGGGCGGGCGCTTCCATATTGACGATTTTCATGATTTTCCAGTCAATATCTAGAGAATGCTCCACGATGCCCCCATTGAGGACATACACCCCTGGCTGCTGCACCTGGGTTCCTAGGTTTTTAGGATAGCCCCCATCAATCAGTAAACAAGGCTGCTTCAAGCGAGTGGCATCAATCTCAACCCCCTTAGGCATACTGGCAACCCAAACCACAATGTCTGCCAGGGGTAGGGCCTCTTCAAGACCCATGATTTTGCCCCGGCCCAACTCTGCCTGTAGCTCCTGTAACCGCTCTTGATTGCGGGCAACTAACAACAATTCAGCGGTATCTGTGCGAGCTTCGAGCCAGCGGCAGACGGCACTGCCAATATCTCCCGTGGCTCCACAGACTGCAATGGTGGCACGACTTAAATCAATGCCCAGCTTTTGAGAGGCTTGCTCAACCTGACGGCAAATGATGTAGGCCGTGTGGGTATTGCCCGTCGTAAACCGCTCAAACTCCAATTGAATATTCCGGACTTGCCGAATCTGCTGCAAATTGAAGTTTTCAAAGATGATCGAAGAAAAACCGCCTAGGGCTGTGATATCAATTCCATGCTTTTGGGCATGGGCCATCGCATTAATCACCTTACGGGTAGCAGCCTTAATCCGTCGAGTTGCCAACATCTCTGGCAAGAAGCACGATTCCACGTACCGACCTTCAATTTTTTCACCAGTGATACTGGTAACGGTGATATTGTCCACAATCTGGGGTGGGGCACTGCACCAAAAATCAAGCCCCTGATCGGCATATTCTGGGTACCCTAAATCTCTGGCGACCGATTGAGCGTGCTGCAAGCTAGTGAGATGACCAATTAAACCAAACATGGACTGCTATAGGTGAGCCAAATTGCTCAGATTGAGGTATTTGTGCTTCATGGAGAGGAAGTGTTGACAGACCTTGGAATTTCTATGCGAATGGGCCGATGCAGACCTGAAGCTGGGCTGATCGGCACTCTGAACTAGAAGTCTATCAGGTGTAGAGCAGAGGTGGCCCTCCGCTCTACAAAATCCATTTTTAATATGAGCTTCCTAGGGGTTCTAAGCCCTAGGAATAGTATTGATAGACCCCTAGGCAATAGTTTGGGGAGACTAAGGCAGGTTAGGAAAGGCAAGCGCCCTTTATGGTTAATAGAGCACCTGACACAAAACCTACCTAAATCTTACCAAGATAGCAGTCCCAAGGATACTTAAGCAGCCGTCAATCCATAGGCTGACATCCGCATGATGTCACGGGTGCTGAAACCGATATTACTCAGAGCTTCACCATACTGGATCATGAAGTCTTCGATCAAAGCCTCTTTTTCCATCCCTAAGATATGGGCATCTTGTTCAACTTGGTTGAGCATTCGCCATACCAAGGGCAGATTCTGGCGATTGGCTGCTTCCAGCTCGGCTTTGCTGGCTTCAAAATTGGCTTTGAGCCACTCTTCCCCAAAATTTAGGTGGGTGTACTCATCCTTGACCACCCCTTCGGTAATCTTCCGAGCAAAGTCATCGGCGACGGGGATATAGATGTTGTAGGCTGCGATCGCAAAACACTCAATAATCAAGGATTGAATCAACAAACAAGTGGCAATTTGGTTTTGAGCAGCGGCGACTTGAAAGTTGTTATGGAGATCCGCAAAGTATTCGCGGGCAAAGTCCATGTCAGGCGTTACCTTCAGATTGCGCCCACAGGCTTCAAAGCCTTTCTTATGGCGA
>JAYKHH010000223.1:0-3363 GCA_035285265.1 Leptolyngbyaceae cyanobacterium
CACCGGTCAGACCGATTTTAGTGAGCAACATAAAGACGATGATCTGACAAATTGCCTCTGGAATTACCAATTGGCTACCAAGAGCAGCAATGACCATACCCCCAATCAGAAAGCTGAGTGTTGGGGACTGCAACTGCTTAACAAAGTCCATTAAAAACAAGGACAAAAAATCCACTTTGTAATTTCTCCTCAATTAAAATATTGGGGGTTAGGGCGGCAGGCAAACGGAGCATCGAAGCCTAGGTAACTGGCTCCACGCATCCGGGTGAGCAGCGATTCAACCCGCCACTCTATTGCATCTGCATCCCGGTGCATCGCGTCCTGGAAGATAGGGCTTCGCCCCGGAGAGTGCAAATAATCGTGTTAATCAGTGGCGATTCGTATTCGGGAATAAGTTGCCTTCCATCGAAGGCGATCGCTCACGTTGAAACCGGTGAGCATTGCCTATCTTGCTCCATCGAAGTTATACAACTTATAGACTTATGTCTATGAAGACTTCTTATTCCCGTGAGTTAAGTCTATAGCAAAATCTTAAGGAGGTATTCATTGGGCAAAAACAACTTTCAAATCCTATCAATAAGCAAAACTGATGAGTTCTGCCAGATCTTAGGCACGAATGCGGGTTTGAAGCCTTGCTCACCATACGCAAAACCTGACTCCATTCATGAGCCTTGCTTAACCGACTCCATCTCCTCTCCTGATCCACGCATTTGTAAGGGTTTCAAGGTCTAGGATCAGAAAGGGTGATTTCCCCTCCTAGAATCGCATCAGTCCGAAGGAGGGGTATGACAGTTGAAGAGGGATAGTTGATTATCGGGTTTCGTAAGCCGGGAAGGGGCGATCGCCCGACGTCACGCGAGGGCGCGTAGATTTTTGAGTGGCAGCGATCGGGGGCAGGATCTCTGGTTCTTCTGTGGCCGTGAGCAGAAAGACTCGGTGCCCACTGATGGCATAGAGATTCTCATGGCGGCACAGATATCCTTGCGATTGGAGTTCAGCGGATCGAGCATCTCGCGCTTGACGAGCGGCTTGCTCATCTTCCCAATCTAGTTCCCTAAAAACTTCTTCGATCGTTTTCATGCAGGACAGGCCAAACCCGATTACCTTACTCAATAAGCCTCCGTCTAAATACCTATCCTGTCAAGGCTTTTCGGTATCTACAGTTAACCACTTAACTGATTCATCAATTTAGGGGTTAAGCGATTAATCGCGGGATAGTTTTGAAGCAAGAAGGCTTGGCAGAATTAGGCGCGGGCGATCGCCAGTCACTAGCTGGACGTATGCAAGAAAATACCATCCTGGTTTAGGGGGAACCTTTGATGGGTGCCCTTAGGCCAGGATGGCATCAATGCTTTTGCGTATACAGGGAAAAACGGTTGTCAGCTTGGCTTGTTTTCAGCTTGGTTTCGGAATTAGCTGACGATGAAAGAAGTCAAAATTACTGCGGTGACTAAGAGAGCGGCTGCGGCTCCTTGCATGACATAGTTCCGGGCCTGTTCTGGAGAGGGGAAACTTGCATAGTACATATCCGGCTCCACGGCGTAGTTATTGGTGAGTCCTTCCTGATCGACGGTGGAACCCAGGGAGTTGGGGCGACGCAAAAACTGATTGCCTTCGCGTTGACGGCGGGCTCTGGCTTCGGTAGGGACTAGCTCACGTGCAACATTGATATTTCTGGGGCTGCTACCTACGAGTTCTTTCGCAATTGAGCGGAAATCAATGGTGTTATCGGTGGCGTAAGTCATGGTTGAGTAACCCTTTGTGTCTTTATGTAAACTAATGTAACAGTTTATTTACAAAATTGCAACACTTTTATTTTTTATGCTATCGGCATTGCTTCTGAACCTGATGAGAATAACTCATCATTACCTAGGCAACCCAGGAAGTTCGCGCTCAAGAAACGTGAACTCGATCGCTATTGTGTTGAGTTCACGTTAAAACTGCGTCTCTCCATCGCCTATCCCACCTCGAAACGTGCTATATTTTCCGCTTTCCGAGGCTTTCTGGTCTTGAATTTTCACTCCTTCATACTTAATCTCTATGAAAGTTGTCTACGATCCTGACAAAAATATTTTGCAAATCTCCTTACATGGTGGAGTGATCGCAGAAACGGCTCAAATTGCTCCAAACCTGATTCTGGACTACGACGAAGATGGGCAGGTTATGGGTTTAGAACTACGCAATGCCTCTGAGCATGTCGAAAGCCCTTATGCCATTGCTTATGAAGTTGGCAAGGCGAATTTAGATAAACCCCAACCGTATATAGCAAAGCGGTAGTGGTGTAGCGGTCAGGACAATTGGGGGCACAGAGGCTGGCCCCTTGGCCCCTTGGGGTGGAAGTTTCCCCTATCCCCCTGTTCTAAAAATCATGATTGGGTCTAGCACCATGGGTCGCATATCTCAGGCGATCGCCCTACCGGATCGGGCTATGGTTTTAGTACCCTCAGGCGATCGCATCAATCTCGCCCCAGTCGCATCGGTCGTCCGGCTGGGGCGGGCAGTGAGAGTCGGTCTATTGGTAGTGGCAGAAGACGTTAGGGATGGAATATCTCTGTCAGCTTATGACTGGTAAAGATTGGGAAACAGTTTGCGGAGCTGAGCAAGTTTGGGCAAGTCATGCACCATCACGTAGGGATGGTACGGATTGCGAGTGATGAAGTTCTGATGGTAGTCTTCAGCCGGGTAAAAACTCTTTAACGGAACCAGTTGGGTTGCGATCGGTTTACTGAAGACTTGGGATTGGTTGAGTTGATCAATGTACGCTTGGGCGACTCGCCTTTGCTCATCATTGGCAAAGAATATTGCGGAGCGGTATTGGGTACCTACATCGGGGCCTTGCCGGTTCACCTGAGTTGGGTCGTGGGCCACTGAAAAATAGACCTTCAACAGTTGGCTGTAGGAGATCTGAGAGGGATCGTAGGTGATTTTGACAGACTCACTATGTCCTGTCCGTCCGGAACTCACCATCCCGTAGTTGGCCGTCGCAGCACTGCCGCCCGAATAGCCAGAGACGGCCTCGGTTACCCCTTGCAAATGCTCGAAAACTGCTTCCACTCCCCAGAAGCACCCTCCTGCTACCACTAATGTCTCGTTCCCTTTAACTGTGGAAGTTGAGAGGGCAACATTGGGGTCAGGCACGACTTGATGGGGCGCACTACGGGCGATCGCAACAACGGCCAGTAAAAGGATCGACAAGCTCAATAGGATGTAGCGAACAAGCTTAGAACTACGAATGGCCATGGGTTTGTGAATTCCTCTGATCTTGAATCCTGCTGTTTAATTCTAAACTTGCTGCAATCCTCAAAAGGATGGTTTGAGGGTTGTAGCTCTCTCATTCAAGGTAGAGCTATATCCTGAAGGATG
>JAYKHH010000224.1:0-3121 GCA_035285265.1 Leptolyngbyaceae cyanobacterium
AGATGCCGAATTGCCACTGACGGTGCTGTTGTTCAGGGTCAGGGTGCCACGGTTGTAGATGCCACCCCCTCCATAGGAGGTAGTTCCTCCAGATACCGAATTGCCACTGACGGTGCTATTGTTCAGGGTCAGGGTACCGCTGTTGAAAATACCGCCGCCAGTCGTAGCGGTGCCATTGGCAATGGTCAATCCAGCCAGTGTCACTGTTTTGGCAGCATCAACCGTGACAACTTGACTGCTCTTGTTGCCATCCAGAATCGTGCTACTGGCTCCAGCCCCGTTTAAGGTGAGATTTTTGTTGATGTTAATAGGTGAGCTAGCGAGGGCGTAGGTGCCTGCCCCTAGGTTAATGGTGGCAGTCCCAGAGACTGTGCCGATCGCATCAATGGCATTCTGAATCGAACTACTCGGAGCATTGGTTTCTGGGGCGACCTGGTTCAGATTGAAGGTGAGATTGCCGCCCAGGTTGAAGGTACCAGCCGTACGAATAAACCGTCGTCCGGTGAGGGTGAGGGAATGGATACTAGAAGAGGTCAGCGAACCACTAAAGGTCTGGAGTGTAATATCTCCACTCCCTTCTATGCCATTGGCAGTAGTGATAATGACATCTGAGTTGGCAAGAGCATTCTGAAGATCGGTACGAGTGATGATGCCCAATGCTCCGGTGGGGTCAAAGTTCGGAAAACTTCCCCCACTGGTGGTGCCACCATCCACAATGATGATATCGCTGGGATCCAGCAACCAAGTTCCGGCCTGCCCGTTCATTGCTCCGGCATCCACTTGAATCCCCGTCACATCCAAACCCACCTTTCCAGAGGTTTCGACCAATCCCCCGTTTCCTGCTTGAATACCGCCCCGTGCCGTGATGCTGCCATAGAAACGAGTCGTGTGATCAGCCCAAACCACCACCTTGCCACCGTTGCCACTCAAGAGGGCATCGGCATTAATCACGGTATCAGGGCTGGCAAAGGTAAATTGCGCGTTGGGAATTGTGCCCTGACCCTGGTAATCTCCGCCAATCAAGACAGTCCCACCACCTGTGGTGCCGGAGGCGTTGAGAGTCGCAGACAGGAGACCGACTTGGTCACCCAGAACTTGAATGCCTCCACCCATACCCTGAGGCGTTGAATCCGACGCATCTAAGGTACCGACCACGATCGCCGTCCCCGCATCACTCGGAATCACGGCCCCCGAATTCGTGAGTTTCACCACCCCATTCTCGACCGTTAACCCCGTCGCTCCGGTGAGGTTTCCTCCGGTTAACAAGGCTGGCAAGGACACGGGAGCGAGGGGATCTGCAGGAGCATTGAGTTGTGTCTGTGTCTCTAGGGGCAAGTCTAGGCTCAGGAGACTCCCATCCTGGCTAATTCGTACTAACTGCTCGCTAGGAACTGCCGCAATGGTAATATTTCCACCCGGAGCCGTAATGGTGCCGGTATTCACCACCGTGCCCCCAAGGAGCGTTAAACTTTGTCCGGGTGAGACGGCTAAGTTACCTGTATTGACCAAGCTACTCAGTTGCCCCGTGGTCAAGGCAAAACTGTTGGGGTTTCCCACTAAAGCACTGTAATTGTTTTCGCCAATTCCACGAAACCAGTCTGATCCAAAGCCAATCCCATTGGCGGTTGTGGCGGTAAAGGAAGCGGGGACATTGAGGCTAGCACTTGGCCCAAATAGCATCCCGGCGGGGTTCATCAGGTAGAGGTTGGCACTCCCTCCCGTCATTTGGATCAGGCCATTGATGACAGAAGGATGACCCCCCACTACGCGACCCAAAATATTTTGCAGTTGCGGTGTGGCGAGGAAATTGGCAATTTGTCCTTGGGTTAACCCAAATTCTTGAAAGCTATGGAAGAGGTTTGCGCCATCGCCCGATAAGCTGCCGCCACTAATATCCAGGCGATCGCCATCGGGGGTGACTAGGGTACCTGTACCATCTAGGGCAGGCACGATCGATTGGGCGATCGCGGGAAGGGGGGCGATCGCTCCGGACAACAGACTCACCAGCACAAGCAGAGATTGCTGCTGCGGCTTCAGCAGGCAACTGCGGGTAGCTCGGCCCTTTCCTTTAGTGCTGGGCTTGAGTCTACGTAAAGATCCAAGCTTGCATAGGAAGTAATACAAAATCTTGGTGAACGTGCCATAAACCAAGCCTGATCTCATGGGTATGTCCTGTCGTATCAAATCAATCTGAGCTTTCCAATCATAGCTTTGGATGCAATGAACGGCGAGGTATACGCTGTCGCCTAACGATCCTCCGCATCCGCCTGAAACAGTCAATCCGATTTCCAGCCTGGATAAAGGCCAATGCCTCCAGTGCCAGATGCTGCATGGCCCCCTCAATCCCGCAATTCTGGGGGACTTTGAACCGCCTATCACTCCCTCGGTGCTATCAAATATCAAACCATCTTTCCATGTCCCGCGATCGCTCAAACTCGGCTGATGATCGAACAACAAATCCTAGAGCAGGCGGATCAGATCGTGGCGACCAGTCCCAAGAAAGAAGAACAATTGCGATCGCTGGTTTCGCCAAAGGGCAGTATTGAAGTCATTCCCGGCGGTACGGATACGGATGTATTTCACCTGATACCCAGAGACGAAGCGCGGCAAACCCTAGGTTTTCATCCTACGGAACCCATTATTTTGTATGTGGGACGGTTTGACCCCCGCAAGGGCATTGAAACGTTGGTGCGGGCAGTTGGGCAGTTCAAGGCTTCCGGTAGATTGGCCTCATTTCGGTTGGTATTAGTGGGGGGAAGTGATCCTAACCAACTCGATGGTCAAGAGCGATCGCGCATAGAAGCCCTAGTTCAGGAACTTGACCTGACCGCGCAAACCCAATCTGCGGGAAAGTTCCTCCCAGGAAGATCCATCGGGCAGTACTACGACCTGCCGCGTGACTAAAAAACGGGGCAATCTGCAGGTCATGATTGAGGTCTAATCGGTATTTTAGCCAGTCACCCTGCTCTGCGATCGCCCCCATCGCCTCCTAAAAGCCCGATCCGTGTCACTGCGATTTCTAATCACCCCCATAACTAATGGCCCCCGTCAAATCTTAGGGAGCGATCGCTATAATATCTTTGTTCTATTCACTAGACTGAACAGTTAAGGGGGGGACACT
>JAYKHH010000225.1:0-5426 GCA_035285265.1 Leptolyngbyaceae cyanobacterium
CCTGTCTTAGAGGGTGTTTGAAAAGTCCCCTACCGTAAAATCCCCACCTGAGAGCTCGACGCGCACCCACGACGGAACCGGGTTGGGAAGGACTTTGGGGAGGTGTCACGAGGGAATTGGTGACCTCACGCCCCCCTTTTAAACACCCTCTCAGCTTGGGTGTTAGGGTTATTTGATCCAACGCTAAACAATGAACTTTTTGTTGCAGCGATAACCGGGATTGAAATTATTTGTAAGGTGCTTGAGATTGAAGGTGTGTTGTTGTCGGTCATAGAGCATTAGCATTGTGGTTTATAGCGTTGTTAACCCCATCCCCCGGTGACCCAAGACCCTCGGCAGTTAGCCTTTTTGACCCTGCGAGCCGTGCAGCAGGGTGCCTTTGCAGATGTTGAGTTAGATAAACAGTTGAGACAGGTGACCTTGAGCGATCGCGATCGCCGCCTCGTCACCGAATTAGTTTATGGCAGTGTGCGACGACAAAGAACCCTGGATGCCTTAATTGACCAACTGGGTAAGAAAAAAGCCCAGGATCAGCCGCCGAATCTGCGATCGCTTTTACATTTAGGGTTGTATCAACTGCGTTACCTGACTCACATTCCCCCATCAGCAGCCGTCAATACCACCGTGGAATTGGCAAAAGCCAATGGTTTGAGTGGACTGACAGGGGTGATCAATGGCCTGTTGCGACAATATATTCGACTCATGGAGAGTTCTCCGGAACCCTTGCAATTACCGGAAAATCCGGTTGAGCAGCTAGGAATTCTTCATAGCTATCCCGATTGGATCGTGGCAGTTTGGTTTGAGCAATTGGGTTTAGCAGAAACCACTCAACTCTGTGAGTGGATGAATCAAACCCCCTCCATCGACCTGCGGGTGAACCCCTTACGGGCTGAGCTAGAACAGGTAGAAGCAGCTCTGCAAACCGCAGGACTGAAGGTAGAGCAACTCCCTGCCTTGCCCCAAGCCTTAAGATTTGTCGAGTCTCCAGGTTCCATTAAAACCTTGTCCGGATTCCAAGAAGGCTGGTGGATGGTGCAGGATGCCAGTGCTCAGCTAGTCAGTTATCTGGTTAATCCCCAACCGGGACAAACCGTGATTGATGCCTGTGCTGCTCCCGGTGGTAAATCCATGCACCTAGCAGAACTGATGGCCGATCAGGGCACGGTGTGGGCCTGCGATCGCAGTGCCTCCCGCCTCAAAAAACTCCAGGAAAATGCAAAACGCCTGGGGCTGCGATCGCTGCAAATCTGTATTGGTGATAGTCGCAACCTTCCCCAGTTCACCGATCAAGCCGATCGGGTGTTGTTAGATGCCCCCTGTTCTGGCTTGGGTACTTTACATCGCCATGCCGATGCCCGTTGGCGGCAAACCCCTGAATCGGTGCAAGAATTGGCAGAGCTACAATCCCAACTTTTAGGGCAAGCAGCAACCTGGGTGAAACCCCAGGGCAGCTTGGTTTACTCGACCTGCACCCTCCACCCCTTAGAAAACGAAGGAGTGATTCAAGACTTTCTCACCCACCATCCCGATTGGCAAATTGACCCACCCACGGTTGATTCTCCTGCTGCTGCCTTTGCAACGCCGGAAGGGTGGGTCAAAGTGTGGCCCCATCGTCATCAGATGGATGGCTTTTTCATGGTTCGCCTGAAACGACGTCCTTAGAAACGACGTAATTAAGAGTGGACTAGGGTTTACCCAATCCAGGGGTTTCCTCTTCCTTCACTTCTGGCACGATATCAGGACGATCCTTATCTTCCCAACCGACAGGGCGCTTGGAGTTATACCAGGCGATCGAGCCAATGGCGACTGCGGCAATAAACCCCACCACATAGACCAAGGTAAAAGCCACGGGAAAGTGTGAGGCATTGGTGGCTACATCGGTAGCGGTATTCATTAAAATTGGCATTTTGTGATGGCTCCGTTGGTTGATAAGACTCTTTCTCTAGATCATAGATAAAAATACGAAATCCTAGGGGATCATTCATCCTTCATGGGGTGAATTGGCAACAGAGCCTATCTATCCCAATGGTCTATACCTGATTAGTATCAGTTCAACGAGAGCCAAGCGGAAGGCTTCTCACCCATCAACGCAGGGAGATCTCATTAAGGCCGAGTCGTTTCAGATTGAGCAGGCTGATCTGGGGGCGGCACTACCGGATTAGGCTGCACCACCGCAGGCGCAACATTTTCAGGGGTTACCACGGCAGGCTCCGGTGGGGGATCTGCAGCAGGAACGGGGGGATCGGCTGGCACGGGGGCAGTGGGTTCAGATCTGGGAGGAGGTGCAGAATTTTCCGGGGGGCTACTGGGTTCATTTGGAACAGTAGGGACTGGCTCAGACCCTCGATTAGGGGGACTGGGTTCTGGATTGTTTTGAGGCTCCCTTAGCTCGTCTTCATAGTAGCGATTCCGATCGTCCTCCGAAACAGGAACTTCATTGCCCGACAATACGCGACCTGGGGTAATAGGTTGGGCTTTGATCGTTCCTTTGCGACCCTCTAGGGTTGGCAGGTCTGGAAACTTTTCCACAGCCATGCCCTCGACAACTTTTTTCATAAACTGTCCCCAGGTGTAGGCTGCCGTACTGCTAGCACCCCAAGTGGGATCATTATTATCATTTCCCAGCCATACCCCTGCAACAACCTGGGGAATATAGCCCATAAACCAAAGATCACGGGCATTTTCTGTGGTTCCCGTTTTGCCCGCAACTTGCCTATCTAACTGTGCTGCCGACCCAGTACCACTATTCACGACGCTTTCTAGCATCCAGGTCACAATGGAGGCAGAGTCTTTATCTAATACTTGTTTGGACTTAAAATCAGCATCATAGAGCACCTCCCCCTTGCGGTTAAGGATACGGCGAATTCCATGGCTTTCAATATGCTTGCCTTGAGCTGCAAGGGTGCCATAGGCACTGGTTAGCTCTAGTAAATTCACCTCAGAAGCTCCCAAGGCTAAAGAGTAGGTGGGTTTCAGTTCTGATTTAATCCCCATCTGATGGGCAAGTTGAATCACAGGTTCAAACCCAACAGCTACTAGCACCTTAATGGCGATCACGTTCACTGAATTGGTCAGAGCATCTCGCATAGATAGCCAGCCGTAGTGCCTTCTGCTGGCGTTACGGGGTTCGTAGCCGTCAATTTTGTAAGGCGCATCTAGATAAGCGTCGTAGGGGGAAAAGCCAGCCGCGATCGCCGTCGCATAGACAAAGGCTTTAAAGGTAGATCCGGGCTGACGTTGGGCTTGGGTAGCACGATTGAATTTACTGCTCTTGTACTCCTTTCCTCCAACCATGGCCTTAATCTCACCATCACGAGGATTAATGGCAACCAGAGCAGCCTGCTCAAACCCCTGACCTGGGCCATCCAGTTCTATGGCATCTTTAATCGCTGCCTCCGCAAACTTCTGCCACTCAGTATTGAGTGTGGTTTCTACAATCAGCCCCCCCACTTCTAAAGCTTCCGGTGATACATGCTTGGGTAGCTCTTGTTGGATATAAGCAGTAAAATAAGGGGCTTCAATAGCCAGTCGCTTGGGAGCACTGGGTTTGATGGTAAGGGGGGTAGCGATCGCACCATCTGCTTGCTCAGCGGTAATAAACCCTTCATTCTGCATTCGTCGCAAAACAATGTTGCGTCGTTGGCGGGCAGTATCTAAATCAACGAGGGGGGAATAGCTACTAGGGGCAGGGGGCAAGCCTGCGATCGTGGCAATTTCCGAGAGGGTGAGTTCATAGACTTGCTTACTGAAGTACACCCAAGCAGCATCCGCAATGCCATAGGCCCCTGAACCCAGGTAAACCAAGTTGAGATACCGCTCCAGGATCTGCGATTTAGTCATGTCCCGCTCAATTTTTTGAGCGAGTAATGCCTCTCGTACTTTCCGCAACAGACTGCGTTCTTGGGTCAGAAATACCATGCGGGCTAGTTGTTGAGTCAGCGTACTGCCCCCTTCCACCAATCCTCCCGCCGTGAGATTGGAAAAGATTGCCCGACCAATTCCCTGGTAATCAACTCCTGTGTGTTTATAAAATCGACGGTCTTCTGCGGCAAGGAAGGCTTGAACAAGGGTGTCAGGAATTTTAGCGATGGGCAGTTTATCTCGGGTAGCTGGCCCTACTTGCTGCAGAATCCTGCCGTTAGATGCTTTAACTGTAATGGTGCCATCGCGTACAAAGGTAGCAACTACGGCTGTATCAGGCAGGGTGCTTTCGATGGTCCAAAATCCCCATGAAATCGCTGCCGCGCTTCCCCCCAAAAAAAGGATACTGATTTGAAATACAGGGCTGCGATACCAAGCTTTTTTACCCTCCTGGGGTTTGGCTGTGGGGATGTCTTGATGCGGAGTCATAGTTGGAGACTTCCCACGATCGGACGGAGGTTGGTCAAGGAACTAGTGAACTGTTTAAGGTAAGTGGAAATGAGAATTTGCACAGTTAATCGGGATACTCTCAGCTCTAACTCGGTCAGTAGAGATATTACGTAGGTCTTGTAAGGGTTGAGTCAAACAGTCAACAATGTGTTCTTATTTTAGGGCTTGGGATCACAATCTGTACCCATAGCTATAACGCAATTTAGGGATGCCGTAAACCATGCCAGACCAGAAGGGGCAATCACCCAGTGCCTCAAAGCCTCTGATGAGCGATCGCCCCCTCTGGTTTTATGTAGATCGCTGGCATCACTTCTGCTAACAGATCGCCGCGATCGCCCAATTTTTCAAACGACTCAGACTTGCTAAACCCCAGCATGACTGAGAGCAAATCCCGTTACCAACATCCCTAACACGAGAAAGGGTTGAGCACTGGCTTGGTATTTGACATCATTTTCTAGGGGGTTGCGGAGGAAGTACATATCCTGGAAGGTGATTTGAGGAATAATCAGCAGGATTAAAATGACCGCAAAGAGATTTTGATGAATGGCCATCAGGTAAGCTGCAATTCCCCCTTGAAACAGGTCAATCATCAATACACAAATCCAGGCAGCAGTCTGCACCCCAAACATCACGGGCAAGGATTGTAAGCCGAGTTGGCGATCGCCCTCTACGCTCTTAAAGTCATTGACAATCGCAATTCCTAGACCCGCCAAACTGTAGAACAGTGTCAAAATTACGATCGTCGAATTCAAATCCCCAAACAGCGCATGACCCGCCCACCAAGGCAAAGCAATATAGCTTGCGCCTAGGGCATAGTTTCCTAGCCAGCCATTCTGTTTCAGCTTTAAAGGCGGAGCTGAATAGATATAGGACACCAATGAACCGCCCAAGGCCAATACCGTAATCGTGGGGAATTCATGACCTGCCCACAGATCTAAGGCATAGGCAACCCCAATCCCAGCCAGCAACAACACCACAATTTGAGCTACAACCTGGGGAATTGAAATCGCACCAGAGGGAATAGGACGGTAAGGCTCGTTAATCGCGTCAATTTC
>JAYKHH010000226.1:0-7419 GCA_035285265.1 Leptolyngbyaceae cyanobacterium
GGGGTTTCCAAAAATTCTTGAAAACTGGGACGGGGATCGGCAAAATTTTCAAATAGCTTCAACCCAGTCTGGAGATAGGGGGCTTTGCTCTGCAGAACAATGCGGTATTGCAACTTCATGCCAGCGGTGCCAAAGCGCGGCAAAATCCGAGTTGCACTGAAACGGTAACGGAAGAATAGACTGGAGGCGATCGCGATTCCCAATACTGCAGCCAGAAAGGTAAAAATCTGGTACCCCATCGTTTGATTGGTATCCAAACCCACCGCCGCCGCTACAAACAGACCCACAAGAACCGCCAACCCACTGGTTGTAAAGCGTCTATTCAAGCCTTGTTGCACCCGATGGGCAAAGCAAAAAAAACGATAGAAGAAGCGTTTCATTTTTGAATCAGATCTCCCCACACCCATTGACCACCGTAGGGGCACCCCTGGTGGGTGCCCTGCCTCTATCGAGCACCCACCAGGGGTGCCCCTACGATTCCATTGCCCTAAACTGGCACTGGGATGGATTTGAGAATCTCTTCGACCACCCCAGTAGCAGTTTTTCCAGAAAAACGAGCTTGGGGATCCATCACAATCCGGTGGGCAATCACGGATACTGCCAACTCCTGCACCTGTTCTGGGGCAACAAACTCATAGCCATCGAATAGAGCCAAGGCTTGAGCAATTTTCATTAAAGCAAGGGAAGCCCTGGGACTAGCTCCTAATTGCACCCCTGCTGCCGACCGAGTGGCATTGACAATATCCACGAGGTAGCGCTTCATTTCCTCACTAATCCGGACTTGCCGGATCTGCTGTTTTAAACTCAAAACCTCCTGCATAGAAACGCAAGGTTGAATCCCATCAATGGGATGCCGCTGGATTTGGTCTGAGAGAATCCCTACCTCCTCTTCAGGAGAAATGTATCCCAGACTAAACTGGAGGGCAAACCGATCCATCTGGGCTTCCGGCAACGGATAGGTGCCACGAGACTCGACCGGATTCTGGGTGGCAATTACAAAAAACAGATCTTTGAGTTTCCTGAGATCCCCATCGATGCTGACTTGGGACTCCGCCATTGCTTCCAGCAGTGCCGATTGGGTACGGGGGGAAGCCCGATTGATCTCATCGGCAAGGACGATATTGGCAAAAATCGGGCCTTCATGGAAATGAAAGGTGCGTTCGTTCTGGTCAAAGATCGAAACGCCTAAAATGTCTGACGGTAAAAGATCGGGGGTAAATTGAATCCGCTTAAAGGTGGCATCAATCGACAAGGCCAAGGCTTTTGCTAAGGTGGTTTTGCCCGTGCCGGGATAATCTTCTAGCAAAACGTGCCCCCCACTGGCAAAAGCGGATAGCAATTTCCGAATTGCGGCGGTTTGCCCCTTCATCACCGTTTGAATATTGTCAGAAATCCTTTGATAGATCTCCCTGCCAGAGGAGTGATGGATGTCTAGGGTGGCATTATCCATGGTGGTATTTTTAAGGTGTTTCCCCTGCGTGGTAGGAACTACGAACCAAAGGCCCAGAACGGACATGACTAAAGCCCATTTGGGTGGCGATCGCTCCTAACTGATCAAATTCTTCTGGAGTCCAGTATTTTTGAACCGGCAAATGTTCCAGGGAAGGCCGCATGTATTGACCGAGGGTAAGGCGATCGCAGCCCACAGCCCTTAAATCCGCCAGGGTTTCAATCACCTCTGCTTCCGTTTCGCCATGCCCTAGCATCAACCCCGATTTGGTGGGAATTGTGGCATCGATTTCCTTGACAAAGCGGAGCACTTGCAGCGATCGCCCATACTTAGCACCCCGCCGCACCGGATCTTGGAGTCGTCGCACCGTTTCGATATTGTGGTTGTAACAAGCGGGTTGGGCGGCAACTACCGTGGCAATGCGTTGACGTTGGCGATCGTCAGGCGTACTTCCATGGGAGTGGGATGCCAATCCCCGATCTCGTCCTCCCCAAAAATCAGGGGTGAGCACCTCAATAGCAGTGAGCGGATTCTTTTGCCGAATCGCTGCCATCGTGGTGGCAAACCATCCTGCCCCTTGATCTTCCAGATCATCCCGTGCCACTGAAGTTAAGACCACATAACGCAGTCCTAGTAAGGATACAGATTCAGCAACCTTTTGGGGTTCCTCTGGGTCAAGGGGCATGGGAGCATGACCTTTATCCACCTGACAAAAACCACAGGCACGGGTACAGGTTGGCCCCATCAACAAGAACGTAGCTGTCTTCTGGGCGTAGCACTCGCCGCGATTCGGACACCGTCCTTCCTCACAGATGGTATGGATTTGACGTTGCTTAATCACACGCTGTACAGTCGAAATCTCACTCGCTTTACCAAGCGGACGTCGGAGCCATTCTGGTAAATTTTCGATTTCTAAACGCCGTTGAGTTGCAGTAGATTGGTGAACGGGGATTTGGTGCATCACAAAAGATAGTAAAATCGATAACTTGTGTGGCTAATAGTCTACTAATTCCGCAAAAGTCGCTATGATACAAATCTTAGAACCTGATATAACTAGCAGTCAGTAGTCAATTTAAGCCTATCATTCCAAACTGTAGCCTTATAATCTAACAGTCACCAGCATTAGGAGTCAGTTGTGGCACATAAGATCCTAGTTATCGATGACAGTAAAGTCATTCGATCACGAGTTCGAGACATGTTACCCAAGGGTAACTTTGAAGTCCTAGAAGCCAAAGACGGACTTGAAGGACTTAACTTCATTCGCCAAGAGCTTCCAAACTTGATTATGTTGGACTTTCTACTACCTCGAATGAGTGGCTGGGAAGTGTATCAGCAAATTCAAACTCAAGCGAATTTGCAGGCCATTCCCCTCGTGGTGATGTCTGGGCGTAAGGAGGAAGTCACCGAAAAGCTTCCAGAACCCTTTGAGTATTTTGAGTTTATTGAAAAACCCTTCGAGCAGAAGGAGCTGATTGAAGCCATCAAATCGGCAATGGCGAAGGCTAGAAAGCGTCCTGCGGCAGTAATACCTACCCCTGCAGAGGTGCCTTCGGAAGCTCCAGCCGCAGCTTCTACTGCAGGCGCGGCGGCTAGTGCAGCAGAACTAAAAGAGTTGCATGACAAAATCGCCCACATGCAAGCGGAAATCGACGGCCTGAAGAAGCAAATGGCTCAAATGCTGATGTTTATCAAGCAAAAGCTCAAGTAATCCTATTGTAGGGGCATCCCCTGGTGGGTTGCCCTCAATCTATCGGGCACCCACCAGGGGATGCCCCTACAGCATGGTTGGGGTCGATCTAATGTCTACCCCGATAGATGCTCTACTCCTCAAGTTATGGCCTAATGTCTCCTGGACTGGACTAGTCATGCTGGCGGTAAACCTATATCTAGTTCCTGCCTCATTGGGCTTTTGCTCAGCTTGCAACGCAGTCGCGGGCTGTCTCGCAACTGGGACGAGCGATTAGTCCGGGGTACGGCTCCATGGCAAAGGTTTGGTTGGGGTCGGTTAATAAATAGCGATCGCAGGCCCCAAATAATTCCGCTTCCGTTCGAGCAAGGCGCATCTCCTTGATGAAAGCCCCGGCAGCGTCTACGCTCTGACCAATAAAGTTAAGATACATTTTCATATAGCTAACGAGTGCCCGCTCCGGC
Organism: Leptolyngbyaceae cyanobacterium; assembly: GCA_035285265.1. Taxonomy (GTDB): domain Bacteria; phylum Cyanobacteriota; class Cyanobacteriia; order JARCMD01; family JARCMD01; genus JAYKHH01. The sequence continues at coordinate 3,602 of JAYKHH010000226.1, forward strand.
ACCTTCGAGGCTGTGGTCGTTTGGCGCAGGCGCTCAATATAGTCGCGCACCTCAGCCAAGGTGATGACAGAAATCGGTTCCCCCTTCAGGGATTGTCGGATTTGCTTAAAAATCCAAGGATTGCGGATCGCCGCTCGACCAATCATTACCCCTGCCGCTCCAGTTGTGGACAAAACAGCAGTGGCGGCAGCGGCAGAGGATACGTTGCCGTTAGCTAACACGGGGCAATTCACCCTTTCTACGGCGTGGGCAATCAGATCGTAATGTACGGCGCTATGGTACATTTCCTTGACGGTACGACCGTGCAAGCTCAGCAAATCAATCTCGTAACGGTTAATCAAGTCCAGCAACCGCTCAAAATTAGCCGTATCTTCAAAGCCAATTCGCATTTTGACGGTGAAGCGTCCCTCCACGGCATTCCGCAACTCCCCCAGAATGCGTTCTACCTTTTCAGGATCGCGTAGCAATCCACCCCCCACGTTTTTGCGATAAATCCTGGGGGCGGGACATCCCATATTCAGGTCAATGCCTGCAATCGGGTAGTGGCTCAACGCTTGGGCAATGCGAACCAGATCAGGAATACTCTCCCCGATCATCTGAGCAAAGATGGGGCGACCCGTGGCATTTTCTGTAATTGATCGCAGGGTATTTTTATCCAAGCTCGAATTGGCGTAAACCCGAAAATATTCCGTAAAGAAGTAGTCGGGACTCCCATAGTGGGCAATGACCTGCATAAATTTCAGATCCGTCACATCCTGCATGGGCGCAAGGGCCGTTACGCGCAGTCCCGGACAGAGAGGAGGAGGTAGGCGATCGCAGGAGGGCATGGGTGCAGTCGGTTGAAGGATCGAGAGAGTCACCAGAGTGCGACCCTGCACCATTGTAAGCCTCCTGCTGGTAGAAGCCTCCTACTGGTGTAAGCCTCCTACTGGTAGAAGCTTGCCTGGAGGGGTGTCCCAAGGGGCGATCGCTTTCCTAGCTGCGATCGCTCTGTAATCTCGATCACAATTAGTGGCAATCAATATCACAAAAAACAAAGTATTGCAATTTTGTAAATAAACTGTTACATTAATTTACATAAGTTCACAAAAGGTTATTCAACTATGACTTACGCCACCGACAACTCCCTTGACTTCCGCGCCATTGCCAAAGAACTCGTGGGCGGCAGCCTAAGACAGATCGACACTGGACGTGAGTTGGTTCCTACGGAAGCTAGAGCCCGTCGGCAACGTGAAGGAAGCCAATTTCTGCGTCGCCCCAACACCCTGGGCTCCACAGTCGATCAGGAAGGACTCACCAATAACTACGCTGTGGAACCGGATATGTACTACGCAAATTTCCCCTCTCCAGAGCAGGCACAGAGCTATTTAATGCAAGGGGCTGTTGCGATTCTCTTCGTCACCTCAGTCCTTCTCACGGCTTTCGCAGTCAGCTAACTTGTCAGTGCCCTGTGCCTCTGCACAAAAATCTCCACAGGAAATCTTTAGATAAGGTTACCTCTTGTGCAAGAGGCTCAAGACTATAATCCTGATGCATAATAGTTCTTGGCACTACCCCCTATGCGTTTACGCCGGATTGCAATTTTCACCCTAGGCTTTCTTGCTGCTTTGCTCCTGGGGTGGATCTCAGTTCCGGCAACCATTCTTCCTCCCGAACACGTAGATCATCCGGTAACGATCTACGTTGCTGATTATGGGCTTCATTCCAGATTGGTGTTGCCCGATATTGGCAGGCAGTGGATTCAGTACGCCTATGGTGACTGGAACTACTACGCCCTTAACCGTCAGGGGTTAACCGATGGGATCGCAGCCCTCCTCCTGCCAACGCCAGGAACCCTAGGTCGCCGTAGCTTTGCCACCCTAGATGAGATGCGCGTCGCTAGTCAGCAAGATAATGCGACCTTAATTCATCTTGCAGTGTCGTCAGAACGGGTAGCTCAACTGCTGATTTCTCTGAATCATCGTTTCGAGGGCCAGATCGCCGTACGTACCCAAAACCCCCGAACCGGACTCACTCTTGTGCAAGATGCTCAAAAGTACACAGTGATGCATAATAGCAACCATGAACTGGTTCAGTGGTTAAAGGAATTAGACTGTCAGGTAACAGGTTTTGTCCTGTGGTCAAATTTTCGCGTTGATCGGAGATCGGCATGAAATCCATCCCTACCCTTACGAGTGCTCTGATCGTTAGCATGATTGGGCTAGTGGCCTGCGCTAACACCCCCCGACAGCCCGTGATCGGGGGCAGTCCCACCCCTACAGAAACCATCACGGCCCAAAACCAAAGTCCTGACTCCAAACCCGCAACCTGTACCCTAGTTGAGGAAGGCTTCGGCCCCCAGGGGCAGGTAAAGATTCGGGTGGAAGAAGTGGTGACGGGCTTGGAAGTACCCTGGGGCATTGCCTTTCTGCCCAAGGGAGGTATGTTGGTCACCGAGCGAGCGGGGCGAGTGCGGTTGGTAAACCAGGGCAAACTTCGCCCCCAACCTGTTGCCACCCTGAAGGTGAGTGACAGTGGTGAGGGGGGACTACTGGGGATTGCCACCCATCCAGACTTTGCCAACAACCGCCTGTTTTACCTGTACTATACCGCCGACAAAAATGGCTCCCCTGTGAACTTGGTGGAACGCTGGAAATTGGCTCAGGATGGTTTGAGTGCGTCCCGCGATCGCACCATTCTCGACAATATTCCGGTAGCCCTCTACCACAATGGTGGGCGGATTCGCTTTGGCCCCGATGGAATGCTCTATATCGGGACGGGAGATGCCCGCGACCCCGATATTTCCCAGGATGTGAAGAGCCTTGCCGGAAAGATCCTGCGCGTCACCCCAGAAGGTCAGGTTCCCGCAGACAACCCCTTTCCCAACAATCCGGTGTATATCAGTGGCATTCGCAATACCCAAGGATTTGATTGGGTGAATCCCACCACCCTCTGGGTTACCGATCATGGCCCTAGTGGCGATTTGGGTCGGAGGGGGCATGATGAGGTCAGCCTTGCCCGTGCCGGTGATAATCTCGGTTGGCCTACGATCTATCGATGTGAAGCGCGGAAAGGACTAATCACGCCTTCCCTGGTTTGGCGACAAGCGGCACCTCCGGGAGGAGCCACGATTTACACGGGCAAGGCTATCCCAGAATGGAAAGGCAGTTTAATCATGGCCACCCTGCGCTCCGAAAACCTGCAACGGATTCGTTTCAATCCCCAAGCACCGCAACAGGTGGAGGGTCATGAGGTGTATTTACAGGGTCAGCAAGGACGACTGAGGGATGCCGTCATGGGGCCGGATGGTGAACTCTACGTAACCACCAGTAATTGTGATGGGCGCGGCACCTGTCCCCCTGCCCAGGATAAGATCCTTCGGATCACCCGATAAATGGGGTTGAGATTCAGGCATGAAGTCCCCTGCCCCTGGTAGGGGCGCAAGGCTTTGCGCCCCTACCAGGGATCTGTACCATTATTATGATGCTTAGCTAGTAGTCTATAGCACAAGTTCAGAACTCCTTGGAATCCTCTCACTTCTTGTTTCCCCCCTTTGCAAGGGGGGATTAAGGGGGGTAATTTAGGTGTAGCGCGGCACTCAGTTTACCCCTCCCTAACCCTCCCGCCCTGCGGGCCGCTATGCTAGAGCCAAGGGGAGGGAACCAGAATCCCACCGTGTTTCAGGGTAACCAGATTTACGCCGAGGTCTACTAGGTTCAGTATCCTCTTTCTGGAATGCTAAGGTGACTTTTCAAAAATATCTGTCTACTTTCAAGCATGGACTCTTCATCCTATGCGTGGGTGCTAGTGTTATCGTGCTTAATGCTTGTGGTGCCCCA
>JAYKHH010000227.1:0-15299 GCA_035285265.1 Leptolyngbyaceae cyanobacterium
AGGTTCAGTATCCTCTTTCTGGAATGCTAAGGTGACTTTTCAAAAATATCTGTCTACTTTCAAGCATGGACTCTTCATCCTATGCGTGGGTGCTAGTGTTATCGTGCTTAATGCTTGTGGTGCCCCATCCCAGCCGATCGCCAATGATCTATCTCCTGTTGCGGCAACTCCATCATCTCTGCCCGCGTCTACAGACCCTGCTGAACCAATGGCAGACCCGTCACCCGCTGGCGAAGAAGCGATTGATACCGCAACCAATCCAGAAGCTCAGGCAAGCCCTGAAGCTGCTAGAGCTACTAATCCAGATGCTCCGCCGAACTACTGCAACGATTTAGGGTCTTGGGTGGCGTTGATCGAAACCCAGAGTTTTTGGGTCAGTATTTGTATGGAGAATAGCGATCGCGGGGTTTATGTAGGGGTCGATAAGCAGAATCCCAGCCAACAGATTCGCTTACCCCTGACAGAAGGTCAGAAAGGCTTTTTTGAAGCCCACAATGGGAATTTTATGTACATTGTTGCTTCGACTCCTAGAGGCAAATTCCTAACAGTCACGGAAGGGGAGAAAGAGTTACTGCGGGAACGAACCTTGCAGTGGCTAGAGAACGAATAGCTATCACGCTGACTGTCGTGATCAGAATGGCGGGGGAATGAGTTTGGGAATGAAGCCGCCCCCCTAGCCCCCCAATTCTGGGAGGAACTGGATTTTTATGTATGAGGGTCAGCAGTTCAGGGTGTCGAGGGCAGAGATGCTTTAGGGTTTGACGATGGCAGGTTGATTTTCGGTGTTTCTGCGTTTTAGCGTCGATTCATACCAGTTCATGAGAGGTGTGGAACTAATGCCATGCAGCACCACCGAAATCACCACGGTGATATAAGTAATCCAGGCAATTTCTTCACCGGCGGGGCCTAGTAGCCCTTCGCCCAAGGCGTAGGACAGGTAATACAGTGAACCCACGCCACGGATGCCAAACCAGCCCATGAGAAATCGTTTGTTGGGGTGAAAGGAAGTACCTATCGTGCTTAGCCATGCTCCTACGGGTCGGATGACAAAAATCAACAGTCCTCCCACTAATACGGCTTCATTGGAAAAGGATAGGATTGGTTTTAGTCTGAGCAGAGAGCCGAGAATGATGATGACGGCAATTTCTAGGAGCTTTTCAATCCGTTCCGTAAATGCCAATTGAGACTGCCGCTTTTCTGGATTGTGCCGACAATAACTCTGCTGGGCTACCATGCCGGACACGAAAACAGCCAGAAATCCATAGCCATTTACGAATTCGGTTAAGGAATAGCTGCCCAGAATCATACTCAGGGCAACAAAGTCCCCCCATAGCTCTTCAATCGCCTGAAAACCCTGGATTTTTCGTTCAACCCAGACGATACATCGAGCGACTACAATGCCCATGACGATTCCCGCCGCGATCGCCCAAATTACATCAACCGCCACCCATTGCCTAAACCAGTTCTGCCAGTGGTTATCTTTGAGCCAGTACAGCCCAAAATAGACAAACGGAAAGGCCAGTGCATCATTTAAGCCTCCTTCAGAAGTGAGGCCAAATCGCAGTTCATCCCGGTCTTCTGTGTGGGCGAGTTGTACTTCCGACGCTAAAACCGGATCGGTGGGGGCCAGAATCGCTCCTAATAAAATCGCTGCACCCCAATTTAAATTCAAAAACCAGTGGGCGATCGCAGCGACGGCAAAAATGGTGATGGGCATTAAGAACCCAATCAGGCGGATCGTAGACTGCCAAGCCCAAAGCTGTAAGGGGCGATTCATCTTGAGGCCGCAGCTAAACAAAGAAACGATCACAATAAATTCAGTGAGCCGCTCCAAGGACTCGGCATCGGGTCGTGCTTGGATCAGATGTAACCCGTAGGGGCCGAGCATCACCCCAACCACGAGATAGATCAGGGCATAGGTGAGGGGAAGCCGGGAGATTAAACGAGATCCCAGGGTAATAACTAACAGTAAAAAGCCAACAACAAATAAGCTTAGGGTATAAGCATTCATAGGGAATCAAGGCTCATGAAGCCGCTCAGACTGTTTCTGAGTGTAAGGGCTGGCTGATGCCTGCAAAATCATCCCACGGTCAAGCTTTCCCGCTCAAACATTGACTAACCCAGTAATGGCGGTCATTAACTCGTCTGGGTTAATGGGCTTGGCTAAGTGTCTTTGATAGCCAGCCGCCAGGGCCTGCTGCTGATCCGTCTCACTAGCGAAGGCCGTGAGGGCGATCGCTGGAATATCTCCTCCTTGCTCAGGCGAGGACGCTCTAATCTGGCGCATCAACGTGTACCCATCCATGTCGGCCATGCCAATGTCACTCAACACCAAGTCGGGTTTGGTTTGCGCGATCGACCGTAAGGCTTCAATCCCTGATGTAGCTGAAATGACATGTGCGCCAAACTCCTCTAGCAAGTATCGGATCAGTTCGTGCATATCGGCTTCATCTTCAACCACCAGGATTTTTAAGTCCTTTAAGGGATGAGAGGAGGAACCATCTAGGGTTCCTTCCTCCTCTAGGGGTTGCTCTTGGAGTTTGATTAAGGGCAATTTTACGGTAAACACTGCACCTAGCCCTTCCCCCGGACTCTCAGCTTTCACCGTGCCGCCGTGGAGTTCGACCAGATGACGGGCGATCGCCAATCCCAATCCCAATCCCCCCAGTGTTCTTGTCGTGCTGCTATCGGCTTGCCGGAAGGACTCAAACACCAGGGGTAGAAATTCTGGGCTAATCCCTCTGCCCGTATCACTGACTTGGATTTGAGCATAGGCTTCTTGGCGTTCCAAGGAGACAGCCACCTGCCCCCCTTCTGGGGTAAAGCGAATCGCGTTGGAGAGTAAATTCCAGAAAACTTGCTGAAGCCGATTGGCATCCCCTAGAACTTGCCCCACCGTGGCATCCAGATGGGTTTGAATTTGAATGGATTTGGCATTGGCCGACAACTGCACCGTCTCAATCGCCGCTCCCAGGATATGAGCTGGATTAACGGGATTCACGGTCATGCTGAGCTTGCCTTGGAGAATTCGAGAGATGTCGAGCAAGTCTTCAATTAGGCTCGTCTGTAACCGGGCATTGCGCTCGATTGTGGCCAAGGCGCGATCCGTGGCGACGGAATCGAGCTTGCGGGTTCGCAGAAACTGCACCCAACCCAGAATTGGCCCCAGGGGTGTTCGTAGCTCATGGGAGAGGACTGCTAAAAATTCATCCTTCACCCGATTGGCCTGTTCTGCGGCAATGCGAGCTTGCTGCTCACGAATTAGGAGTTCTTCCCGTTCTTGTTCAATGCGTTGACGCTCTTTAATCTCAGCCGCTAAAGAGGCATTGATGGTGTTTAGTTCTAGGTTTTTACTCTCTAGCTTTTGGGAATAGCTATGCAACGCCTGATAGAGCTTCGCATTCTCCAGAGAAATAGCGACCTGGGATGCTAAGAGGCTCAATACTTCTACATGGTGTTGCGTAAATGCGCCCTGGGTCAGGTTGTTCTCTAGATAAAAAATACCTTTGAGCTGAGCCTGATAGACAATCGGTAAACATAGAATAGATTGAGGTCGATAGGTTTGGATATAGGCATCCCCTGCAAATCTGGCAGATTGAGTTGCATTATCCAACACCAGCGGAGCCTGATGATGGATGACGTAGTAAATCACGCTGGCTGGCAAATTGGCAGCGGTTTCTAACGGCTTGGGGGGTAGCACCATGACATTGTGCTGGTCTGCAAAGCCCTCTGCCACAACGCTCCATTGCCCTGTCTCTTGTAAGAGTAAAATTCCAGTTCTTGCACCCGCATTTTCGATCAGGCTATTCATCAGCTTATCGAGTAACTTATCCAGCACAATCTCATCAGAGATCACCTGAGAAGCCTTGATCACCGTCGCTAAATCTAAGGTCGCCAACCCCAGTTCCGTGGTGTAAGTAGAGGGCAGGGCTGGGCTGGTTGAGGCTGAGTGGGGAGTAAACAAGTGAGGATAGCGATCGCTCAATTCTTGCACTTTTGCCTTGGCACCCCAGCGTACATAGCCATAGTAAGCATCGGTCAAATAGTCTTGGGCAACCCGTTCTCGTCTACGTGAAGCGTAAAAGATAGCTGCCAATTCTGCCGCTAATGCAGCTTCTTGAAGGTGTCCCTGGGCTTGGGCATGTTGAATAGCGAGATCGTAATACTCCATCGCCCGATCCCATTGCCCCACGACCCGTGCTTTTTCCGCTTCTACCAACTCATACTTGTGTCGGAAATTAGACGGTGCGTGGGTGGCTCGATACTGCAGGATTTCCTGATTTAATTCAACTTGATGCAAATAGGTATCTCGTATATTTTCTTCGCTTGATGCTCCCAATAAATCAGAATTAGAACAGGCTTGCAGCAAGGTGAGGGAGTGATAAAAAGTAAATTCATAATTCATCATCATCCCGCCGACCCCATCGAGATATTGCTGCGCCTCGGTCGCGTAGGTCAGGGCAGCGGCATAGTCTCTAAATACATAGGCCAGCATCAGCTTAAACAAATAAAAACAGAAGAGTAAGGTTCTCCAGTTTGCCGTCATTACAATCGGCAGCATGGTTTCTTCATTGAAACTCTCCCCTGTTAGTTGGTGGGGGTTGGGCGATCGCTCGATGAAATTGAGAATAACTTGTCTCGCAATCCGGATATAGTAAATGCCTAATTCTTGTTTAAAGCTCTCCACTAGCTCCACGTAGGGCAGGAGTTTTTGATTAACGGTATCTAGGTTTTCTCCATCAAAAAATGAATAGATCCCATATTCACTGCTGCCATAGCCTATGAATTCCAGATTTCCCGTTTCGATCGCACTTTCCGTGGCTAGTTTTAACGTTGCGATCGCCGCTTGAATTGGTTCCTTGGCGTGTTGAATATGGCTAGCATAAACCTTCAACACATGACTGCGTAAGACCTTGTTATCAAATTTGTCTAATAATCGCAAGGCTAACTGACCAAATTCATAGCCCCGATCTAGGTCAATCGGAGTTGCGGCACCACACAGCAACATGCCATAGGCAGCATAGGCAAAGGTGGATCGGTCACAGTTTCCATAGTGTACGGATAGATGGGCCATGCACAGCATCATGGGCATAAATAAGATCGGTCTACTGATATAAACCGGCCCCGGCATGGTGTTTAAAATTTCCATCGCTGCCCGCTTGGTGGCATCGCTCATCTCAGGCAGATCAGCCAGGGCAGCAATCTGATCGGTTTCAAAGGTCAAATCTTGCTGCAAATTCTCACAGTAGAAAGTGATTTCCTCTGGAGTTGTTGGTAACACTACCCCCAACTTTTCCAAAATATCTAAGGCCGTATCAATCGCGGCGGAAAAATTAGCCTGAGCAATATAAAACTGAATGGTTCGCTTATAAATTCTGACTTGATCCAAGCGTGTTTTGACGTGTTCTAAGGCAATATCAATCAAGACTTTGGAACGCGGATAGTTGATAGTTAAATACTCAGCTTCAATCGCGGCATCATAGATATCTAGGGTAAGTTGGTACTGATGTGTCCAGCTATCTGCTGAGAGTAGATTCAACGCACAGGTTAAGTATCGTAGGGCTGGTTCATAGGCGATCGCACCCTTCGCTTTCTGACCTGCAATGAAGTTGAGTTCTGCCAACCGTTCCTGAGCAGATGGACTGGTGATGAACTCAACACCAGAATTCATTTGATTAACGATTTCAAAAATATTATTTTCAAGCTCTGCTTCTGGTGTATGGGCAAGGAGTAGTTCTCCAATTTGCAGGTGAACCCGACTTTTTTCCTCTGCTGGAATGAGCGAATAGGCGGCTTGTTGAACGCGATCGTGCAAAAACTTGTAGGCGATCGCAGGTTGGGAAGCTGAGGGCTCAGAATTCTCTAAATCCAGTACCAGCGGAATTTTATAGGATTGACTTAAAGGCAACACGAGTCCAGACTGCAATGCTTCCCACAACTGCTTTGCAGTTTCAGACAAAGATTTCTCGCTGACGATACTCAGCACCTCTAGGGTGAAGGTATCGCCAATACAAGCTGCGAGTTTCAAGGCATCCTGGGTGGTCGGTAACAGCTTTTGAATGCGGCTAGCCATGAGTTCCACCACATTATCGGTGATGCCAATACCTTGCAGAGTTACCCTATCCCACTGCCAACAGGCGAGATCAAAGTCGAACCATAACCAATGATCTTGGTATAGCGATTTCAACAGTTGCGATAAAAAGAAGGGATTTCCTTGGGTTTTGTCAAAAACTAATTGAGAGAGGGCGTCGGAGGGCAAACCCGGATCATCAGCCAATTTACAGTCAGCCAAAGACTCCTGCTCAAGATGCAGCGTATCGGCTACCAACTGGCTGACATGAACCGGAAGCAGCGGTTGTAGCACAATATTCTGGATGACTGCACTCGTTTTGTAAATTTCATCCAGGGTCAGCATCAGGGGATGGGTCGCACTCACTTCGTTATCGCGGTAAGCTCCAATCAGCAGTAAGTACTGGCTCTTGGGGTCACTGACGAGCAACTGAATCAATTTCAGGGATGCAGAGTCTGCCCACTGCAAATCATCCAGAAACAACACCAGGGGATGTTCTGGTTGGCAAAACACCTGAATAAACTGCTGAAAGACCCGGTGAAAGCGATTTTTTGCTTCCGATGCCCCCAGTTCCGGAACTGCGGGCTGTGGCCCCATCAGGTGCTCTACTTCAGGAATCACATCGATGATCACCTGGGCATTGGCCCCCAGAGCTGCTAACAGCTTTGTTTGCCAGAGGTGAATCCGTTCCTCCGGTTCGGTAAGCAACTGCCGCATCAATTCCTGAAAAGCTTGAATCAACGCTGCGTAGGGAATATTGCGCTTAAACTGATCAAACTTGCCTGCAATAAAAAATCCCCGCTGCCGAGCAATGGGCTTATGCACCTCATAAACCAGCGAAGACTTGCCAATGCCAGAATAGCCGCTGACCAGCATCAGTTCCGCCGCACCCTGACTGATGCGATCAAAGGCAGCCATCAAAGTTGCTACCTCAGATTCACGCCCATAGAGCTTTTGGGGAATCGAAAATTGGCTATACAAATCCAACTGTCCCACGGGGAACGACCTAATCTTGCCCGTCGTTTCCAGCATTTCTAAACAGGTTTCCAGATCGGCCTTCAACCCCAAGGCATTCTGATAGCGGTCTTCTGCGGCCTTTGCCAACAGTTTCATCACCAGATCAGAAATGGCCTGGGGAATCTCCGGCAACCCACAAGCTTGGGCCATTTTTTTAGGCGAAAACGGGGTTTTGGCGAGGTGACAGTGAACCAATTCCAGGGGATCGGTGGATTGAAAGGGCAACTGTCCGGTCAGTAATTCGTAGAAAACAACGCCAAGGGAATAGAAATCAGTCCGGTAATCGATGGATCGGTTCATCCGTCCTGTTTGCTCCGGCGATAGATAGGCCAGGGTGCCTTCCAGCAAATGCGGGTTACTAACAGTTTGGCTTTCCCTCGATAGGCGAGTTGCAAGGCTAAAATCGACGAGTTTTACCTGTCCAGTTAGGGAATTAAACAGCACATTGGCTGTCTTCACATTCTTATGGATCACCTGCTGCTGATGGATCTGCCCTAGGGTTTCAGTGAGCTGAATCGCGATCGCTAGAAATTCATGCAAGGAGAGCGATCGCTGACTGAGCAGGGTTGAAAGTGGCATTCCCCCAATATCTTCTAACACCAATACGAAGGTGCGATCGGTTTCTAGGGCATAGGGTTTGATCACCCCTGCCACTTCTAGGGACTGAAGAATTTCGTATTCGTGTTTGAATCGAGCAATATCTTCCAGCGTTGGGTACTCAGCCTTGAGGAATTTTAGGAGCACAGGAGCGATCGCAGAGTCCCGCCATCCGCGATACATCACCGTACTACTATCTTCGTGAAGTAGTTTCCCCCACTGATAGCCAGCTACAGGGCTAATCATGATTGTTGTCCCTCCTGAGACAGCAATTCCTGTCCCTGACATGTCCTCAGGTGCGAAGGTACCTGAATTTGCTTCCAGGCCACGGGTACGGGTTGAGTTTGCCCCTGCTGACAGTGATTACCCCTTGGAAATGAAATACCTAACGGATGGGCAACCTGCTCTTGGAATGGCTCTAACCGTACCCAAACTGGATGAACTAATCTTGAAATCTCTTGCCGTGGCAGAAGTAGCATAGTTCTGGCTGTCTCCTATCCGAGAGGGGCAAAACGCCTCACATACATATTTTTATACTCAAAAAGCCTATTTGCTACTGATTGAGAATTGCTATAGAGGAGGATTTAAGGACAATGGTAAAGAGTCGAATAAAAATGCACGGTTGTTCCCCTTCTTCCACGATCTTACTGATCCATTTCAAGATGTGTGGACAAAGTTAAGCTGGCAAGCACTCATCCCTGACCGTAGTAGTAGTAGTTGGTCAACTAAATTTTGACGGGTAGCGAAATCCTGAGAAGTGGATGAGGGTTTAATGTTGATGGGTCTTCGACCCGTCAACATTTCCTTGACAGAGTAGTAGGTGCCTCTTCCTACGGGGTAACCAGAGGGAGTCGCAGGGTAAATTCAGTCAGTTGGTTGGAACTGGCTACAGAGATTGATCCGCCTATTTGTTCTACCAGCTTCTTCACCAGTGCTAGACCTAAACCAGTGCCCCCATATTTCCAAGGGTCGTTGTTGGGAATGCGGTAGAACTTATCAAAAATGCGATCGCGTTCTGCCTCTGGAATTTCCACACCAGAATTACTCACCTGAATTAATAGATCTGAGGTATCTGAACTTTCCGGGTCTGAATTGGCGATTTGGGTGAAGATCGTAATGCTTTCTCCCTGGGGCGTATATTTGCAAGCATTGTGCAGGAGTTCAGTCAAAATTCGTTCTAGGTAGGGGAGATCGCTGCTCAGGGGTGGTAAATCCTCTGGGGTCACAATTTTCAAGTCTTGGTGCTGATGGCGTATTCGTTCCATAAACGGCTCTGCAACATGGGGAATCCAAAACTGCAGGTGAATGGAAGATAGATTCAAAGGATTGATACCCGCATCAATGTGGGTTAAGTCCAGCAAGTTGTTAATCAGGTTAATTTCTCGATTACATTCCGATTGCAAAACCTGCAAGTAGTAACTAATCGAATTAGATGAAGCCTCCAGAACCCCTAAAGGATGTAGACAGGTTTCTAGCATCTGTAGTGCCATCTTGATGCTAGTCATAGGCGTTCGGAGTTCATGGGAGACCGTATTTAGAAAATCATCCTTGAGCTGATTCAATCGCTCCAATTCTTGTACCTGAGCTTGAGCCGCCTGGTAGAGCCGGGATTGGCGGAGGGCAATCCCGCATTGATTAGCGACTTGTTGCACTAAGCGAATTTCTATCTCATCAAAACATGCATCCGATGCCCTAAATAGCCACAAATCACCTAATGCCCCTTGATCATCCAGAATTGGGCAAGCCAGAATGGTCTGTTTGGGTTGATCCGGGCGCAATATGTTAGAGGTCAGTAAGCAAAATTGAGCGTATTCTCCTTGCAAAAGTTGAGGATAAAGATTGGGCTCAGAACTCTTTGCAAAGTCACAACTCCAACCTTGAGCAGTGGGCAAGCCCCCCTTCGACTCGTATTGAATGGTGAGGGTTTGATGGTCAAGATTGTAAATAGAAGTATCACAACAATCTACTTTTAAGGTGTCTGCAACTTCTTGAACGACCGTTTGCAGGATCTGGTGTTCATCCAAACTATCCCGCACTTTATCAGTAATGCGTTTAAGCGCTGCTTCAATTTCTACGGTACGTTGCAGTTGCTCAGTCCGTTTTTGTACCTGGGATTCCAGTTCAATATTTAATTGGTGTAACTGTTGGTGTAATTCTGATTGTTGGATAGCGATCGCCACCTGCATAGACAACTGAGTCAAAAATTCTATTTCCAGCGGTTGCCAATTTCGAGGTGAACGACAATGATGGGCGATTAACAGTCCCCAGAGATGATCTCCCTGCAGGATCGGTACAATCAACTTCGCCTGCACTTGCAACCGTTCCAGGAACTCTATATGGCAAGGGGCAAAGCCTGCGGTGTAAATGTCTGATATCGCTTTGAACGTACTCGGTTGATAGGCTCTCCCTTGGGTTTCAACAAAGTAAGAATCGGTAATTTGCCAATGCAGAATGGATGTCCATTGAGGTGCCACTGACTCAGTGACCACAATGCCACTCCAATCTGGGTTGAAGCGATAAATAATCACGCGATCCGTTTGCAGAAACTGCTGAACCTCTGCAACCGTTGTATTCAGAATGTAATTCAAATCCAAGGAATGACGAACATGCTGAGCAATGATGTGGATCATCTGCTCATAGCTAGTCTTCTGTTGAAAAATAATTTCTGTCTGTTTACGGTCTGAAACATCCCAAATATATCCATGCCACAGTACACTGCCGTCGGGAAGTTGTTGAGGCATTGCATGGCCTTCTAACCAGCGCACCCCCTGCTGGGGTAAAACCACTCGATATTCCTGATGCCAGAGCTGCAAGGTTTGAGACGATGCTTGAATCCCTGCCATAACAGCGGCTAGGTCATCTGGATGGAGTCGCTCTAAAACAGCAGTCGCATCCTGTCGTACTTGTTCTGGGGTGACTTCGTAAATTTGTCGGATTGCTTCACTGGCGTAGGGAAAACAGGAATGCCCATCGGGGTAGAGGCGATACTGATAGATCACCCCCGGCACTTGCTCAGAAAGTTTTCGCCACATCTCGCCGCGATCGCCCAGTTCTGGCTGGTTTAGAACTGGCTGTCGGGGAAGATATTGGGGGAGGGCGATCGCCAGTTGGGTTGCAGCCTGTTGCAACCCCTTGATCTCCAAAGCCTGCCAGATTCGGGGAGCACTGCACTGGTGTACGATCAGTAACCCCCACAGGTTTGGTGCTGTATCCGGTGGCAGATGAGAGGCTTTGACCAGAATCGGAGCAACCAAGTTAGCTTTGACCTGCAGCCGAGTTAAAAATTCAACATAGCAGGGGGCAAGATGACTCGCTTCAATATCGGCAATGCTTCTCATGTAGCCCTGCTGATAGCGCGGAGCTGACTGAGCCTGAAAGCAGGGATCATAAATTAGCTGTCCCACAATAGGCTGCCACCTAGCACCCACGGACTCTGCTATCACCACTCCATCCCCACCCAGTAAAAATTGGTAGATGAGGACGCGATCGCCCTTCAGTAGATCGTGAACGGCTCGAACCACCCTGTCCAGAAGATGCTCCAGATCTGTAGCTTGATGGATAGACGAGGTTAACGTCATCAGGCCGTCTAAAATCTCTTCTGAAGCTACGATGGATTCATTCATGATCGGATGCACTCATTCATGGTGGGATGCACAAGAACTTCAACAGCAGTAAGCTACACAAGTCCTGCTGATGGGACAAATGAGTAGCTCTGGACGCAAAGCTTGAGCTATCTATCCTGCGATTCTGACTATTCAGGATTAGTGAAGATTCTGACAGGGTAAATTAATGTTGGCTGCTGACTACCATAAAAAGCAAAGGGAATAAGATCCGTATAACGGTATCTATTATATCAATTGCTTGACATAGAAAAAGCTGGCAACCCAGAGTTTCGTGCTTTTAGTTTCGTGCTTTTATACGGCGGAGCGGGGAAGCTGGCGTGACTTCTTTTCTTTACCCACCCCCCATTTGTCTTGATCATTCCCCCTCCTATCAATCTTGGTAATGCCCCACAGGAGAAATTGCATGAATAGAATTACGTGATCGGCAACATAATCACGAAGGTTGTGCCCTGACCGGGGGTCGAATCGCAGGTCAGGGTGCCACCATGTTTTTGTACAATAATTTGCTGCGAAATCGTCATTCCCAGCCCCGTCCCCTTCCCTACTTCTTTGGTTGTAAATCCCTGTTCAAAAATTCGTTTCTGGGTTTCCATATCCATGCCACAGCCATTATCTTGAATCCGAATTTGCACATAGTCTTCATCAACCCGTAATGTATGAATTCTGATGCAATTGGGATTCGCTTCAATTTCAGCATAGGTTTTGCCTTGATTCACCCCTTCAAATGCTTCAATGGCATTTGCCAAAATGTTCATAAATACCTGATTCAATTGCCCAGGGAAGCATTGCACATTTGAAGGGGCTCCATATTCCTTAATGACTCGGATTTTGGGACGATCATCATTAGCCTTAGTGCGATGCTTGAGAATTAATAAAGTACTGTCAATTCCATCATGAATATTGAATGTGGTTTTATATTCTTCATCTTTACGCGAAAACGTACGCAAACTAGTGCTGATATCCCTAATGCGATCCACTCCTGCATTCATTGAATTTAATAAATTAGGCAGATCTTCTCGGATAAACTCCAGATCAATTGCCGCGATCGCTTGTTGAATTTCTGGATCGGTCTCTGGTACTTTCTTTTGATATAGGTCAATGAGGCCAAATAAATCTTCGACATACTCTTGGGCTGGTTTTATATTCCCCTGTAAAAAGCTTGCCGGATTATTGATTTCGTGGGCGACCCCTGCAACAAGGTTACCCAGAGATGCCATCTTTTCTTGCTGAATCATTTGCAATTGAGTTTGTGCCAATTCATCCAAAGATTGCTCTAATCGTTGAGCTTCTTCCTGACGCCGATTGGATTCCAGTGCCAATGTGATTAAGTTAGCAACCGAACGAACAAAATTTTGCTCTGAGCGACTCCATTGGCGGGTTTGAGCGACCTGCTCACAACAAACGACTCCACACGTATTGCCATCCAAGTATATGCTTGCATCCAGCATTGACACAATGTTGAGGGGAATTAGATAGCCTTCTGTAAATTCACAGGTGCGAGGATCAATTTGAGCTGCTTCGGCTGCCAAAATCGGCCACTTCCCGATCGCTTCAATATAGTAAGGGTAATCCGTAGGCGATAACTCTGCTCCCTGGGAGTGGGACATGGATTTAGTATCAAATAAATCAACACATTGGAACTTGGTATGATTTTTACCAAAAAGCCAAATACTGACCCTAGAAGTGTTCACGGTTCGAGCAGTCACCTCAGTAATTTCGTGAAATGCTTGCTCTAAATTTCCCAAGTGAATAGATTGAAGTTGTGCTAGCTCAAACATTGCAAGAACTTGCATTTGCATGTTCTCTTCATCTTGCATAAACTGTTTTTGGGTTTCCTGCAAAGTTTGGATAGATTCTTCTAGCTGTTTGATATAGTTTTCGTCTTTTTGGTATAGGAAGGCATGTTCAAGAGAAATGGCAGCTTGGGTGCAGAGATGGTTCAATATCGTAATACAATCATGGGTAAACACTCCACTTGCAGATTGATTTTCAAGATACAAAATCCCCTTTAATTGATCTTGATGTAATAAAGGGGAACACAGAATAATTGGAGGATTCTGTCGATCAAAATATGGATCGGAGAGCGCTAAATCCCGA
Source organism: Leptolyngbyaceae cyanobacterium (assembly GCA_035285265.1). Lineage (GTDB taxonomy): Bacteria > Cyanobacteriota > Cyanobacteriia > JARCMD01 > JARCMD01 > JAYKHH01. Next base: position 13,405 of record JAYKHH010000227.1, read on the forward strand.
TGATCGCCATCAATAATCACGATTTCCTTTGTGCATCTAACGTGTTGAATTAGACAAAAAGGTAAAGGGGTATCTTCCGTTAAGGTCGCTGTCAAAATTTCCGTTTTTTCTGGAGTTGCGATCGCGCAGACCTGTAACTCATCACCATTCAGCAGGAGCAATACACAGCGAGTGCCGCCCAAATTTTGCAAGATATTTTGGGCGATTTGATACAAGCAGCTATCTAGTTCAATAGTGCTCGAAATACTTTGGGACGCCTTGAGAACTGCAGTCAAATCAAGCATGGTATTGATACTAAGGTTAGGAGGGTTGGTAGCTACTAAAGATCTATGAATTATGAGATTAAGGGAGCAGTAGACGCAAACATAACCAGCATCTCTAGGGTGTGAGCGGTCAGTAACCAGGTGAATTGTAGCAGTTGGAGATTAAGGTCTCAAGGTGATTATTTTTGCTTTACTTTAACTCTCCAAGAGATACCCATCGCTGGAAAAACGAAATTAAATAGATAAAGAGCAGCATAATGTGTAGGCAAGCAGTAGCCAGTGGGTAAACCTTGCGCCGTCCACTAGCTTGCTACCAAGTCCAGTCCCCGTAACTTACAGCGTGACCTTCGCCCTCAGCTACTTCCAAGTTGGGAATCCTTGACATTCCACCTGGATCGTGATGCTAAAGGTGTAAATTAAGGTTGAAATCAGACCACCTCTACTGATTTCCCCAGAATAGGATAACAATACTTTTCCTTTACCTTTGATACTCAGCGCTATCATCGAGCGATCGCAGGTACTGAGGTTTTAATTCATTGCCATCACCCCTGAATGTTCAGTGATCTTGCCTAACCTGATGTCTGTCTAAACCCTGTCGAAAATTGAGGGGAATCCTACACTGGCTTTAGATTTTTGCAAATATTGGCCCAGGTCATAACTAACCATTGTCCTGGTTCTTTTCGCATTTGTCAGGTGGAAGTAAGATTCTTAAGGTAGGCCACTGGGCACAATAGTCTTACTGAGTTACAAGGTTCGTGGGATGAATGTTTTACCGACCGCGATCGCCGATGTTTTAATCATCGAGCCAACTGTTTTTGGGGATGAACGCGGGTTCTTTCTAGAAAGCTATAACGAGCGAGCCTTTGCCGACAAAGCAGGTATCACAGCCCACTTTGTTCAAGATAATCACTCCCGATCCGTGCAAAATGTGCTGCGCGGATTGCACTATCAGATTCAACAACCCCAAGGGAAATTGGTGCGAGCGATCGCAGGGGCGATCTTCGATGTAGCAGTGGATTTGAGAAAATCTTCTCCAACCTTTGGCACCTGGGTAAGCTGCATCCTCAGTGCTGAAAACAAGCGCCAGTTCTGGATACCGGAAGGATTTGCCCACGGTTTCTTGGTGCTTTCAGAAACGGCGGAAGTGCTCTATAAAGCCACGAATTACTATGCACCCCAGCATGAACGCTGCATTCTTTGGAATGACCCTGACCTAGCCATTGATTGGTCTTTAGAAACACCTCCGGTTCTATCCGCAAAGGATCAAGCAGGTCAACCCTTCAAAACCGCCGAGATGTTTTCATGAAAACCATTTTACTAATCGGCAGTGATGGCCAAGTGGGGCAGGAACTTCAGCGCACCTTAGCACCCTGGGGGCAGGTGATGGGTACTGGACGCAGCACCCTGGATCTCACTGAGTCAGTCAAAATTCAGCAACTGATTCATAGCGTTCAACCTGATCTGATTGTCAATGCAGCAGCCTATACCGCCGTTGATCGGGCTGAAACGGAACCGACCTTGGCGCACTCGATTAATGCTGCGGCTCCTGCTCTGATGGCTGAAGCGGCTCAAAAACTAGGGATACCGCTGATTCACATTTCTACGGATTATGTTTTTGATGGTCAGAAAACT
>JAYKHH010000228.1:0-3380 GCA_035285265.1 Leptolyngbyaceae cyanobacterium
ACCCCGAAATGCCCCCCCTTAGTCCCCCGCGCTGTCGCGCCGCTGCGCTAAAGCCAAGGGGGGAAACAAGCAATCAGGCAATTCTAATGGTTGTTAGATCGATGCCGGAGTCTACTAGATCCAGCAACTCCAAATTCAAAAAATCAGGAAGAGTTTAGACAAAGAATAACGGGGAAAGCAGAGAGCATCAAGTCCATCCAGGGCTGCTGCTGATTGAAGAGGAGATACTGGGTGAGGCTGAGCAGATCTTGAAAACAGCCCTTGCGAGATCCTGGTTTTTGGCAAATTGGCTGATAGGAGAGATCGACGAGGTGCAAAACCGTGTCAAAGAGGAAGTATTCCCACTGTGAACATTGTTCACAGTGAATTTTTTGCGTACTAAAGGATTGCGTGCCATCCAGAGCAACCAGCAGATTTCCCTATCAAAATTTGTAGGGTTTGAGATGCTCAGCTTTGGGAGAGGGCGAATGACGGGATTCGAACCCGCGAGATGGAGGTACCACAAACCTCTGCCTTAACCACTTGGCTACACTCGCCGTTGCATTTCTCACTATAGCATTTTGAAGTTAATTCTGGAAGCCCTTTGAACTAGCTAATTAAATTGTTGGGCATAGAACCGGGCATAGCGATCGCCCTGTTCCAATAATTCCGTATGGGTACCGGACTCTACGACTCGCCCTTGCTCTAACACCAAAATTCGATCTGCTTTGCGAACTGTAGCTAGACGGTGGGCAATGATAAACACAGTCCGGTCTTGCATCAAACGTTCTAGAGCTTCTTGGACTAAGGCTTCTGATTCTGAGTCCAAGGCCGAAGTCGCTTCATCGAGGATTAAAATCCTAGGGTTGAGTAAAACGGCACGGGCGATCGCAATTCGTTGGCGTTGCCCCCCCGATAAATTGACCCCCCGTTCTCCGACCCAGGTTTGATAGCCATCGGTAAATTGGCTAATAAAGGAGTGGGCATTGGCAATTTTTGCGGCTGCCTCTACTGCTTGCAGATCAAACTCCAATTGCCCAAAGGCAATATTCTGGGCGATCGTGCCGGAAAACAACACCGTATCTTGGGGAACAATGCCAATTTGCCGTCTTAAGCTGCGGAGGGTCACCTCCCGAATATCCACCCCATCCACTAAAATTTGCCCCATCTGAGGATCATAGAAGCGGGGTAAGAGGTTGACTAACGTGGTTTTCCCAGCCCCAGAAGCACCCACCAAAGCAATGACCTCACCCGGAAAAACCAGCAGGTTTAAATCCTGAAATACAGGCTGGTTAGGCTGATAGGCAAAACTAACATTGCGGTATTCGACTTTTCCGCTGACCGTCGGTAACACCGAGGCATGGGGTTTTTCCAAAACCGTAGGCTGAATCGCCAACAACTCAAACACCCGATCTACCGAAGCTTCCCCTTGCTTAAATTCGTTGTAATTGCTAGTAGTAAGGGCAATGGGGTCAATCAGCATTACGACTGCCGTGATGTAGCTAACAAAAGCGCTCCCGGTCAGGTTTCCTTGGGAAATCTGCCACCCTCCTAGAAAAAAGAGGAACAAAACAGCGAGGGCTTCCAGAAATCCGACAATCGGGATTTGAATTGCCTTCAGCCACTCTGCCGAATACTTAGCATCCCGATTTTTTTCTGCTTCTTGGCTAAAGCGTCTAATTTCGTGTTCTTCAGCCGCAAAGGCTTGCACCAAACGAATCCCACTTAACACCTCCGTTAACAGGGCTGATAAGTTCGAGACTCGATTTTGGCTCCGTCGGGAAAATACGAGTAGACGTTCGCCAAACCAGCCAATTAACCCAGCCATTAAAGGCGCAATGATGAAGGTTGTCAGCGTTAACTGCCAGTTGAGGTAGACCATATAGCTCAGCACGACAATCAACTGCAAGATACAGGGCACAAACTGATGGCAGAGTTTATTGACAACCTCGCCAATCCGGTCAATATCCTCTGTAAGGCGATAGGATAAATCCCCCGTTTGAGCCGTTTCAAAGTAGCTCAGATTTAGCCGTTGAAGATGGGCATACACCCGCTTGCGGAGATCTAGGGCAATTTCCAAGGCAGCCTTTGCCATTAAGGCATCTTGCCCGTATTGGGCAATGCCTCGGATCAAAAAGATAATGGCAGCGATGCCCGCCAGTTGGGCGATCGCCCCCACCTTCCCCTGTCCGATAAAATTCGCCATTTGACCTGCCAGAAAGGCCAGCACAGGCCAGAACACCGTAAATCCCAAGGTACAGAACAAAGCTTGAACAATGGTTTGCCATTGGGGGCGGAGATAGGGGAGAAGTTGCCAGTAACTAGACTGGGCTTTTAAGGTGGGGGATTTCAAAGCCTTGCTTTCCAGAGTGCTTTTTTAGCATAGAGCCTGAGGGGACTCCAACCAACTCACCCGTGCGGCTCCAAAATGACATTCCAGTGTTTGGAGGTTATGGAGACTGGCGCGATCGCTTGCGCCACACCACAAAGGCAACAAGCCCAATCAATAAAGCACCCAGCACAATTTTGGCTAAAGGTCCGATGTACTCATCTACTTGTTCATAGTTGTTGCCTAAGACATACCCAGCATAGGTAAGAAAACCAACCCAAAGGGTTGTACCGAGAGTTGAGTAGATCAAAAAAGGCAGTAGAGGCAGGTTTGTAATCCCGGCTGGAATCGAAATCAAAGTCCGAACGCCAGGTACCAGACGCCCTAAAAAAACGGCCTTGTTGCCGTGTCGATTAAACCAAGCTCTGGATTTGGTAATATCCTTACCTGAAATCGCCAGCCACTTACCGTAGCGATCCGCCAAGCGTTTTAAGCGCTCTTCCCCGAGGAACTTGCCTGCGTAATACCAGGGTAAGGCCCCCAACACGGTTCCTAGAACTCCTGCCAGAACCGCAGGGAAAAAAGCCATTTCACCTCGTCCTACTGTAAACCCTGCCAAAGGCATAATCAGTTCTGAAGGGATGGGCGGAAATAGGTTTTCCAGAAACATTAGTAGGCCAATGCCTATGTAACCCAGAGAAGTGATGAGAGTAATGACGAGATCTTTGAGCCACTCAGACATGAGGATAATTCCTTAAATCCGTTTAAATTCGTTGCGGAATTTGCTGTTCTGGATTCGCCGTCTCTTAATGGGACGTGAATTCGATAGCCTGATTTTACGTGCGCGGAGCGCACGCAAAATCAGGCTTTTTGGGGGTTTTCGCTTCGCGAAAACCCCCAAAAAGCCACTGCGTCGAACTCCTCAGAAAACGTTCTCCTAGAAACCTGGGGCGTTCCAGCAATGGGAACGTTTTCTTTCGCCCTTCCCGCTGGTGCGCCGACCTTGGAGACTGACGTTAATGGGTATGTGGATTCCTGGGTGGGAGTGAGATGAGGGTTGAACCTTGTTACA
>JAYKHH010000229.1:0-6115 GCA_035285265.1 Leptolyngbyaceae cyanobacterium
TCATGCACGACTACCTCACCGCCGGTTTCACAGCAAACACCACCTTGGCTCGTTGGTGCCGTGACAATGGCGTTCTGTTGCACATTCACCGTGCAATGCACGCTGTTATTGACCGTCAGAAAAACCACGGGATTCACTTCCGCGTTCTGGCTAAGACCCTACGGATGTCTGGTGGAGACCACATTCACACTGGTACCGTTGTCGGTAAGTTGGAAGGCGACAAAGCCATCACCATGGGCTTTGTGGATCTACTCCGCGAAAACTATATTGAGCAAGACAAGTCTCGCGGTATCTACTTCACCCAAGACTGGGCTTCTATGCCTGGTGTAATGGCCGTTGCTTCTGGTGGTATCCACATTTGGCACATGCCTGCTCTAGTCGAAATCTTTGGCGATGATTCCGTGCTGCAATTCGGTGGTGGCACCTTGGGTCACCCCTGGGGTAATGCACCCGGTGCAACCGCTAACCGCGTCGCTCTAGAAGCTTGTGTCCAAGCTCGGAACGAAGGCCGCGACCTCACTCGTGAAGGCAACGACATCATCCGCGAAGCTGCGAAGTGGAGCCCTGAATTGGCGGCTGCCTGCGAACTTTGGAAGGAAATTAAGTTCGAGTTTGAAGCAGTCGATACAATCTAGTATCCATAACGGATTTGGGTTTTGGATGCTAAACTCATCCAAAGCCCAAATCCCAACTAATGCTTCAGCTAGGGTCGCCTGTGAATCTGAAACAAATTGCTAAAGACACAGCCAAAGTACTCACCAGTTATCTAACCTATCAAGCGCTGCGGACTGTTCTGGCTCAATTGAGCGAAACGAACCCTCCCTTAGCGTTTTGGCTGAGTAACTTTTCTGCTACTAGCAATGTTCAGGATGGAGAAGCCTACCTCCAGGATTTGATGCGAGAAAATCAAGAGTTGGCATTTCGGATTATGACGGTGCGAGAACACTTAGCGCAAGAAGTCACGGACTTTTTGCCTGAAATGGTACGCACAGGCATCCAAGCCGCCAATATGGATCATCGCCGTCAGTATCTAGAACGAGTCACCCAACTTCATCTCTCCGATCCAGTCGATCCATCATCTGACGAAACTTCTACTGGTTCAAAACCAGACCTGGATGAGCTATCCAGTTAATCCCATGGCTCACGATCAACATTGATTCCTAACGAGAAAATCATGAAAACCCTACCCAAAGTCCGTCGTTACGAAACGCTTTCCTATCTGCCTCCTCTGACCGATGCTCAGATTGCTAAGCAGATCAAGTACATTTTGGATAAGGGTTACTTCCCTGCCATTGAGTTCAACGAATATTCTGAGCCCACAGAAATGTACTGGACGATGTGGAAGTTGCCTTTGTTCAATGCAACCACCACGCAAGAAGTGTTGAACGAAGTTCAAGCTTGCCGCTCTGAAAATCCCAATTGCTATATCCGCGTGGTTGGTTTTGATAACGTGAAGCAGTGCCAAATCCTCAGCTTCATCGTTCACAAACCCCGCTAGGTCAAGTCTAGACCACTAAAAGGATAACGGGATAGCAGCCACTAGCCTGTTAATTCCCTATCCCTAAAGAGAGGTAGAATTATCTGCCTCTCTTTATTTATGGATACATCTGCTCAGAGGGTGTTTAAAAAAGACATCAGTTCGATGCAAGGGCTTTTAGGAAGCTTTCGCTCCGTGAAAGCTTCCTAAAAGCCCGATTTTGCGTGTGCTTCGCGCACGCAAAATCGGGCTATCGAATTCACGTAGTTTTAACATCCACGACTCCGAGAATCTTTCTATACCAGGAGCAAGCCTGATCCTGTATCAGCAGGGTATGGACACCTGGGATCGGGGCTTCAATACCTCCGGGAAGCGAGTTTAGGAAGCAAAAACCGTAACCTATGAGTTTTCCTCGGGTCAAATGCTGAATGGGATCTATTGAGCGAGAGCGATCGCCTTCCCATCAGCTCAAACCCAACCGATTGGAAGATGCGCTGCATCCCACCCTAGCTGACTACAAAATGTGAATTTCATGAAGTTGAGTGCAATTCCGATCAGATATATCCGTACAAATTCTAGTTGCAATCTTGACTCCTAGCTGTAGGATGAGTGCAACTTCTCAACAACTAGAGTTGAAGGTTTAGCTACACTGCCTAAAAGCAACTCTCATCAAGGGCTTCGGTGTTTTTGAATATTTTTTCCGAATTTTCCCGGATGAATGGTGTGGGCGGTGAGTAAAGAGCAATGCTGGCCTGCAATTCAGTCAAAATTGCACCTTTTCTGGGAAGCGGTAATGTAATAGTAAAAGTCTCAATCAGGGCGTATCTTATAGATGCAGCTTATATCGCGAAGAAACAATTCTTGATATGATACCCCTGTTATTGGTGTGGTGTGGTGTGTAAGGAGCTAGGATGCTGGATTCTGTGGATTTGAACGGGAGGCCATTTCACTTTATTGGTATTGGTGGAATTGGCATGTCAGCTCTCGCCTATGTTTTAACTAAACGCAATTTACCTGTTTCGGGCTCAGATCTTCATCTCAATCACATAACTCAGCGATTAGAGGATCTGGGTGCTCATATTTTTGGGAAACAGGAAGCTGCTAACTTGGCCTGCTTTCAAACCGAGGCCAAATCTGAACCTCAGGTGGTTCCTCACGGGATGGATGGTGATCTATCCTCCTTAGAAACCAAAGCGAAATCTCCACGGCAGAGCGATCGCCCCGTTAATTCACCAGGGTCGATTCCCCAAGTCATTGTTTCCACAGCCGTGAATTCTACCAATGCAGAGTATCAAGCTGCGATCGCCCTAGGATGTCCTGTTTTTCACCGCTCAGACTTGTTGGCAGCTTTGATGCAAGCCTATCAGAGCATTGCTGTTGCTGGAACCCACGGGAAAACTACAACGAGTAGTTTGATTGGCCATATGCTCCTCCAATCTGGGTTAGACCCTACCATCATCGTAGGGGGAGAAGTTAAGGCTTGGGAAGGCAATGCTCGGTTAGGCCAGAGTCCCTATTTAGTCGCAGAAGCCGATGAGTCAGACGGTTCCTTGGTGAAGTTAGTGGCTCAAATTGGGATTGTTACCAATATTGAATTAGATCATCCAGACCATTACGACACCTTGGATGATGTGATTCAAACCTTCCAAACCTTTGCAGCGCAATGTCAAACCTTAGTGGGTTGTATTGATTGCTCAACAGTGCGTGATCGTCTCCAGCCCTCCATTACCTATAGCTTACATCCAGAATCTGGGGCAGACTATACAGTAGATTCTGTGACCTACGGAGCCAATGGGACGCTAGCTACGGTCTGGGAACGGGGATCAGTTCTTGGTCAGTTAAATTTGCAGCTTCTAGGACGGCACAATCTTAGTAATGCCCTGGCAGCGATCGCGGTAGGTCGGCAGTTGGGCCTAGACTTTGCAACCATTGCCCAGGCGATCTCCACCTTTGAAGGAGCCCGTCGTCGCTTTGAGCTTCGGGGTGAATGCAACCACATCCTGTTTATTGATGACTATGCCCACCATCCCAGTGAAATTCAGGCAACCCTCGCAGCCGCTCGCTTACACATCCAGAAAGAACATATCCAAAAGGAACACCTGGATCTGACTCAACGGCGCGTTGTAGCTATCTTCCAGCCTCACCGGTATAGTCGCACCTTAGCATTTCTGTCAGAGTTTGCTCGTTCTTTTAGCGATGCTGATATTGTAGTCGTGACTGATATTTACAGTGCGGGTGAACCGAATCTCGGCAAGGTCAGTGGTCAACAGGTTGTAGAGTTAATTGGTCACCATCACCCTCATGTTTCCTATCAAGCTTCTCTCCAGTCCGTCTCAGCATTTTTGAGTAAGACGCTACGTCCTGGAGACTTAGCCTTATTCTTAGGCGCAGGCAACCTGAACCAAATCATCCCAGAGGTGATGACCACCTATGCAACGGATCGGTGTTTGGCAACGACGGGTTCTAACCCAACCGAAGCCACCCCTAAAAGTCTCTCCTTAAAGGTTGACCCAGTGATGGTTCAGGGATAGTGTTATCCTCCTTAAATCTCAGCTAAGGTAAGAAAAACTGAAACCTGTCGATTCAGATGTTATCCATCTATTGGCAAAATCCTTTCAACTCCTTTTTGAATCCACCCTTTGAAATTGCCAGGTTTAGAGCCAAACGACTAGGCATGCGCACTGTAATATCATGACTCTCTCTCAAGACCCCCCTAGCATCTTAAAATCAACTCATTTTATGGCTCTGACTCAATCTAGTCAGCTTTCCAAACCTCGATCGAACGGTACTCCTATTTACCTCTTAGGTACCGACTGTGTTATCAAGCCCCAAGTGTCTCTCTCCAGTCTGACCTCCTTCCGAGTCGGAGGGCCAGCAGAATGGTACGTTGCGCCTCGGCGGCTAGAGGAACTTCAGGCTAGCTTTGAATGGGCTAAGTCTGAGGGGTTAGCTATCACCCTGCTAGGAGCTGGCTCAAATTTGTTGGTCAGCGATCGCGGTATACCAGGCTTAGTCATCAGTACTCGCCATCTCCGATCTACTCAGTTTAACGAGCAAACGGGGCAAGTCACTGCTGGTGCAGGAGAACCCATTGCTCGACTCGCTTGGCAAGCCGCCGAGCGAGGTTGGCAAGGTTTAGAGTGGGCAGTTGGTATCCCCGGTACTGTGGGAGGTGCAGTAGTGATGAATGCCGGAGCCCATGGTGATGCTACGGAAGACATTCTTGTTAATACCCAGATTTTGCTACCCCATGGCTCTGTAGATATTCTTACCCCTGGAGAATTAGGATATCGTTATCGCACCTCCACCCTACAAGGCAGTTCTCGATTGGTGACTGAAGCCACTTTTCAACTCAAGCCAGGGGCTAATCCTGCGGAAGTGAAAGCTGTTACGGCTGATCACCTCGATCAACGACGGAATTCTCAACCCTATCACCTCCCCAGTTGTGGTAGTGTGTTTCGGAATCCCCATAACTACACAGCAGGATGGCTGATTGAACAGGCGGGACTCAAGGGATATCAAATTGGTAGAGCCCAAGTTGCTCAACGCCATGCCAACTTTATTCTGAACTGTGGGGGCGCGACAGCGACGGATATCTTCCAACTCATTCGCTATGTGCAACAGAAGGTTGAGCAGCATTGGTCTCTCCATTTAGAGCCAGAAGTTAAAATCTTAGGAGAGTTTCAAGCAGCTTAGTTCTGCATCTTTAAAGAATTCCCCCCACAACTGGGGGGGAAGTGACAAAATATCAGAAACTAGACATCGGCTCAACTCACAATCAACTCAAACATAAATACTAGGATCATGACAAAAGGACAAGGATTTGGCTTTGGCTTAGGGAAAATGAAGGAACTGACTGAAGCTTTTAAGAAAGCTCAGCAGGTTCAAGAAGGCGCTAAAAAACTTCAGGAAGAACTGGAGCAAATGGAAATTGAAGGGCAGTCTGGCGGTGGCCTAGTCAAGGTTGTACTGAGTGGTAACCAAGAACCCATTCGGGTAGACATTTCACCCGATGTGCTAGGAGAAGGTGCAGAAGTGGTATCTGACCTCGTCGCTACGGCCATGAAGGATGCCTATTATAAGTCCACAGCAACGATGCGAGAACGCATGGAAGAACTCACCGGTGGGCTGAATCTCCCTGGTCTATAAGTTCTTGTCATAGTTATGCTGAAGCTCCCGCAGGGTTTTCCCTGTGGGAGTTTTTGTAAGGCGATCGCCCGTAAAATTCAATGATCCTGAGCGTAGTCATCCCACAGATTCGTGGTTTGACGCAAACTTCGATAGTCCCCATTGCCTAAAATCAAATGATCGAGCAGGGGAATATCTAGGAATTGGGCTCCGGTTAAAAGCTGACGAGTTAGAGAAATATCCTCTGGACTAGGTTCTACACTGCCTGATGGGTGGTTGTGGGCAACGATCAGCCGAGTTGCTCCTTGGCGGATTACTTCCCGAAAAATGTCACGGGGATGGGCAAGGGTTTCGGTAGCAGTACCAATGGTGATCACCTGAGTCCCGATCAGGCGATGTTTTACATCTAGAAGCAGAACTGCAAATCGCTCTTGACTTTGCCACATCAAATCATGGCTAAGGGCCGCCACAACAGCCGCTGGACTATCCATCAGGGCACGTTCTAGGGGC
>JAYKHH010000230.1:0-3429 GCA_035285265.1 Leptolyngbyaceae cyanobacterium
TCCGCTTCGTTACGAGCCACGATGAAGGGGGTGCGATCGCTAATTTCTCCTCCCGTTTCGCTGACAGCATACCAGGCAGGGATTTGGTGCCCCCACCAAAGTTGACGCGAGATACACCAGTCTCGGAGGTTTACTAGCCAATCTCGATAGACCTTTGACCACCGCTCTGGGACAAAGTTAGGGGAGTGTTGTTGGTCTAGAAACTCTAGGGCAGGTTCGGCAATGGGGCGAATTTTGACAAACCATTGGGTCGAAAGTAAAGGTTCGACGGGAACTTTACCGCGATCGCTATAGGGAACGGTATGGCGATGGTCTTCGATTTTGACCAGAAATCCGTTTGCTTCTAACCATTTCACCACATTCTTCCGGGCCACAAAGCGGTCTTGCCCTTGAAATGCCCCCGCATTCTCATTCAAGGAACCGTCTTTATTCATGATGTTGATGAAGGGCAATTGATGACGCTTACCCATCTCAAAGTCATTGGGGTCGTGAGCTGGGGTGACTTTTACGCAACCCGTCCCAAATTCCAGGTCTACCGCTTCATCGGCAATGATCGGAATTTGTCGCTCCATGATCGGCAGGGTTAGCATTTTGCCAATCAAATGTTGGTAGCGAGGATCTTTGGGATTCACAGCAACGGCAGTATCTCCCAGCATGGTTTCGGGTCGGGTGGTGGCAACTTCTACGGAGCCTGACCCATCACTCAAGGGATAGCGGAAGTGCCACAGATGACCATTCACTTCTTGGCTTTCGACTTCTAAATCCGATACCGCAGACTGACTAGCAGGGCACCAGTTCACCAGGTACTCACCCCGATAGATCAGTCCTTCTTTATAGAGCTGAACAAAGGCTTCTAGCACGGCCTTGGATAGCCCCTGATCCATCGTGAACCGTTCCCGTGACCAGTCAGCGGAGAGTCCTAGGCGTCGGAGTTGGTTAACAATAGTGCCCCCCGATTCGGCTTTCCACTGCCAAGCCCGTTCTAAAAATTGTTGCCGTCCAATGTCGTCGCGTCGCTTCCCTTCTGCCTTGAGCTGTTTTTCGAGAATGGTTTGCACTGCGATACTGGCATGGTCGGTTCCGGGCAAGCAGAGGGTGTTGTAGCCCTGCATCCGGTGATAGCGAATTAAGGAATCGATTAGCACAGTTTCAAAGGCATGGCCCATGTGCAGGCTACCCGTAACGTTGGGAGGCGGAATCACGATACAGTAGGGCTTTCCACCCCGCTCTGGGTCAGCTTTAAAGACTTGATGGTCTTCCCAATATTTCTGCCACTTCGCTTCGGTGGTGGAGGCATCGTACTGGCTAGATTGAGCAGGCGTCGTTGCAGTCATGGGGCAAAGGAATCAAGGAGCTTAAGATTAAGCTATCTTAAAACGTTGCTGCCTTGCCAAGCTAGGGGATTGGGTGTTCTGTCCGTAGAAAAAACAAGCCAGAATTCCTAGGGCGATCGCACCCCGCCCATCTCCAGCATGATGCCCTTAATTAATATTTCTACAGCTCTCTAAAAACTCAAGACGCCTTCATCCCCATCCAGGTGCGCTACTATCCCCACGGGCAGAGCGGCATTGGGGCCATCGTGACCAAAGGGAAGGTCTGAAACGATGGGAATATTGAGATCGTGGAGGCGATCGCGCAACACTTCCTCCACTGTAAAACTAGGAATATTGGCAGAGACTTCACATTGGCTGAAGCGACCGAGCGCAATGCCGCGCACGCGACGCAATGCCCCACTCAATCGCCACTGCGTTAACATGCGGTCAATGCGATAAGGGGCTTCCGTGACATCCTCTAGGGCAAGAATTACCCCGTCTAGGCTGGGCTGCAAGGGGGTATGCAATACATGCGTCGCCACAGTCAGATTTGCAGGCAACAGTACACCACTTGTTTTTCCCTGACCCCAGCCAATGCCTTTGAGGGGTGCTAATCTATCTTTTCCTTCTACCCAGTTAAATAATCGTTCCAGAGACCAAGCGGGTTCGCTGGCCAGGGTGGTTAACACTGGGGCATGAACCCCTGAAATACCCTCCTGACTCAGGCTCCAAAGCAAACTTGTAATATCAGAAAAGCCAATCAGCCATTTGGGTTCCGTCTTAAGTTTTGTCCGAGGCCACACCCAATCTTCTAGCAACCGAGCACCGCCATATCCCCCTCGGAGACAGAGAATTCCCCGACACTCTGGATCAGACCATGCGGTGGCAAGTTGCTGCCGTCGATGGGCATCGGAACCTGCGAGGTAGCCCCAGCGTTGATCCAGGCCAGGACTAGATTCGACTCGATATCCCCGTGCCTGCCAAAGGTTAACTCCCTGTTCAAAGGCATTCCCTTCCCTTAGCGCACCACTGGGTGCAATCACCCGCAGAAGGTCACCAGGTTTGAGAGGGGAAGGCGGTAAGCAGGGTTGCATGGGGGTTAGGAATTAGGCTTTGGAATCGTGTTGGAGATCCCCCCTAGCCCCCCTTAAAAAGGGGGGAAAAGACAGAATCCCCCTTTTTAAGGGGGGCAGGGGGGATCTCTTTCGATGGGAGCCTGAAATCAGGCGTTGTTCTGACAGGCTCCTAGGATATCCCAAAACCACTGTTCCATGCGATCGCCCATGGCCTCTAAGGAAAACTCCTGTTCCGCTTGTTGACGGCAAGTAGAACGGTCAATTTGGTCAATGTGAGCGATCGCAGCCACCAAACCAGAGACGCTATCAGGTTCCACTAACCAACCCGTCTTGCCATCGCGCACAATTTCTGAGGGGCCACCGCGACGGTAGGCAATCACGGGCACGCCACAGGCCAGGGCTTCAATAGCTACATTCCCAAAGGCTTCAATCCAACGGGGGGTAACGAGCAAAGCACGGCATTGCCCCACTTCTCGTTGCAGGTCATCACTCGGTAGAAAGCCGAGATAGGTAATCGGGGCGGCAGGATAGGCTTGGCGAATCGTTTGCCAGTAGGCTGGATCTTGTACGGTTCCCATCATTTTTAGGGGGATGCCAGTGGCTTGGGAAGCGGCGATCGCATCCTCTACTCCCTTCTCTGGAGAAATGCGACCAATCCATCCTAGGGAGCTACCTGGAGTGCTACAAAAGTCGTAGAGTGACAAATCAATTCCGTTACTCAGACACCGCAACTGCTCAGCACAGGAAAAAGTAGCGGCTTGAGCTTGGGTGTGAACACCCACTGTGCCCGGAAATTGAACTACAACCTGCTCAATAATCCGATCCATCCCGTCCGATAGAGAACCCATACTCACGAGATGAGCAATGGGGCACTTAAAGAAAGGCGTGAGATAAAACGGGAGCCAATCGTAGGCAAAATTCAGGATGAGGTCATAGTCTGCTGCAACCTGACGGGCATAATCCCACATATTGGCTAAGACCGAATTGGCTGGCAGCGTGATGGGATCGGTGCGGGCTTGATTTTGAGCAATTAACTGCAA
>JAYKHH010000231.1:0-2802 GCA_035285265.1 Leptolyngbyaceae cyanobacterium
AATTTCCTGCACATCTTGCACAGACATCATGTCATTGGCTTGCACCATCGCAGGTCTGAGACGATTGACAATCAAGCGAGTCTTTTTGATGTTATTGGCTTCCAGTAAGCCCACCACCCGATCCGCATCCCGCACCGCAGAAATTTCGGGTGTGGTGACGATAATCGCTTCCTGGGCAGCGGCGATCGCATTTCTAAACCCCATCTCAATTCCAGCGGGAGAATCGACTAGGACATACTCATAGGCTTGGGTTAAAGCCGTGACCAATTGCTTCATCTGAGCCGGATTCACCGCATCCTTGGTGCGGTTTTGGGCAGCAGGCAACAAAACCAGACGACTTTGCCGCTTATCTTTGACCAAAGCTTGCTCTAGACGACATTGCCCCGCTAAAACTTCAACGGCTGTAAAGACAACTCGGTTTTCTAGTCCCAAAAGCAAATCTAGATTTCTCAAGCCAAAGTCCGCATCGACCACTGCAACCTTGCGCCCCCTTTGGGCGAGAGCCATCCCTAGGTTGGCTGTACAGGTGGTTTTACCCACCCCCCCTTTTCCAGATGTAACAACAATAATGCGACTCATGAAGGAATATCACTGACGAGGTTTAAAGGGCAATATTGGAGATTTTAATCATATCTTTCAAATAATCGAACAAAAACTTTACGGATCAGGATTTTCTAGCATGAATCCAGAATTGATTTTGAGCGATCGCGCCAGGATGACTAACCTGTAACCTAGTTGGGTTGAGGGACGTAAACACCCAATCCATTACATCTCTTCATATTCAGAGAAGACCAAAGTAATCCGAACAGGGCGTAGCATCCGGGCTGATATTGGGGCGAAGGAGTTAAGGCTGGGGCCGGATGCTACGCCCCTACAGGTTCCAAAATCCAAAACCTGTGCTGAGCCCTTCAACGCAGTTTACAGTGAGCGCAGCCGAACTGCTCAGGGTAAACTGCATCCAAAATCCAAAATCCAAAATCCAAAATTTCCTGATGACACCTAACTCAACAAAGTTTTAGAAAAGTCCGTCGCTCTGCCAATGCGAATGCCCTGCGACGTGACATAGGCCACCTCTGGATAATACTGGGCAGGGGGCTTTTCCGGTGCTCGTGCCACAAAATCAGCAATCCGAATTTGAGTCGGCTTCATTTGCAGCGCCATAATCCGGCATTGAGTATTGCCTTTAGATCCCGCATGGGCCACGCCTCGCAAACTTCCCCAGACCAAAATATCTCCCTCGGCCACTACAGAACTGCCGGGATTCAGATCGCCTAGAACTACGACCGTTCCAGGATGGCGAATTTCTACGCCAGACCGAATGGTGGTCTGCATATACAAAGGTTCAGCTAAGGCAGGAAGAATCTCTTTTTGCGGTTGTTGAGGAACCAGGGGGGAAATGGGGGCTTGTTGCTCCACGGAATAACCTGCGGTTACGGCTGCGATCGCCGTTTGCCGACGACTCGTATCCACCCGCTTAATCTGAAGCTGGGCTTCTGCCAATACCTCCGCTAGCTCTTGGAGTTGCCGCGCATCTAACAACCGATCCTTGGCAACGAGATGCACGGGCGTTTGAGGCTGCCAAAAGCGTTCCCCAGTATCTAAGCGATATTTGAGCTGTTGACACAAATCACTCCAGGTAGAAGCGGTGACGGCAGCCAAGTCTGGATCGATAATATCCGAAGGCAACAAAATCAAGAGCTTGCCATCTTCACTTTTGAGACGCACTTGCTCCTCGCGATCGCGGATTTTTGCGATCTCACTCTCCTCTTCCGAGAGGGGTTGGGGAAGATCCGTTAACTCAGGCAATGGAGAAGAAACAGAATCGTCAGAAATCATAGAGGGAAACAGTTACAGAAAATAACAAGGCTGTAGGAGCTGAAACTGAATGATTCATCTTAGCAGTTCATCTGTACTGAGGCGATAGACGATTCTTTTGAGACGTTAAGAAGGCTAATGCAAGCGACGATATACAATTGCCAAGGCATCAGCGTCTCCCACATTCCCAGGAAACAATACCACGGGCAAGTTAGGAAATTGAGGATGATCCGCAGGAGTCCGCACCACCGAGCAACCTGGCAGGATCTGCCCTAGGAGACGAGCAGTTGGCAGGGCTAAGCCTACACTCAACACATCATTCGAGGTAATCCCCCCCTTACCAATTAAAAACCCAATCTCTGTGGGTAATCCCTTTACAACATCCATCAACAAGGTGGAAACAGCCACCCCAAAGTCTAGCCGCACCTGAGTATTCTCAAAGGTAAGTTCCTGGCGGCTGGTGAAGACTACCGGGGTCTTACCCTGGGCATGAACCCCATGCACCTGTTGGAGGATCTGCTCCAGCAAGGCTGCCCGCGAATCCGCTTGCCCCTCTAGGAGCCGTGCCACTTCTACTTCTACTCCCACCGTTCCGGGTTCTTGTAACAGCCGTTCTAGCTGTTCCGTGGTCTTTTTGACGTGGGAGCCAACAATCACAGCACCGGGCTTACCGTCCCGCACGTATTGAATCATTGACTCCGCAGCTACGGGCTGCGGAGGGAGCCCTGCCAAGGCCGTCAAAATACTGGCACCGCTGCGAAATAAAAATCGCTTACCCTGAGCAGCAGCCCTTAAAATATCCGTCGCAAAACGATTCAGGTCGGCTTGGGTTTCTCCATCCACAACTCCGCACTGGTTATCATGCAAGTTTAGCAACCGGGCTTCGCTGCCTGCACGAATGTCATCGAGTAAAAATCGCTCTACTTGGTCTGCAGGAATCCGTCCCTTAGTTTTTTCTGCCACGTAGTCCGGCAAATAGCTGGAGTG
>JAYKHH010000232.1:0-7603 GCA_035285265.1 Leptolyngbyaceae cyanobacterium
TCTGGGTGTGGGGACTAACTCTTATAAGCTAGGGCAAAGCGTTGAATTCCTGCTAAATCGGTGTGACTTTTAATGGAATGGTAGCTTCCCTGTTGGGCTAGTAACTGAACTACAGCTTCTGACTGCCCCGCCATCATTTCAATCAGAAAAATACCCCCTGGCTTTAGATAATCTGGAGCATGGGTGACTAAGTGCCGAATCGCTGCTAATCCATCGGGACCACCGTCCAGAGCTAAGTGCGGTTCATGCCAAGCCACTTCGGGCTGAAGTTCAGGCACTAACGCGCTGGGAATGTAGGGTGGATTGGAGACAATACCACTTAACCGACCTTTAAGGTTGTGCAAAGGCTCTAGCCAAGAACCTTGATAGAACTGAATCTGGTCAGCTAAATTCAACTGCTGGGCGTTGAGTTGGGCAATTTCTAGGGCGGCGGTGCCCGTGTCTACGGCATGACTTAAGCCATTTGGAAATGCTGTGGCTAAACCTAGGGCGATCGCACCACTTCCTGTCCCCAAGTCAGCCCAATGGGAGGGTTCTGGACTCGGTTCTTGGAGTTGAGTAGCAGCGATCGCTAACTCAATCAAGATCTCAGTTTCAGGGCGGGGAATTAACAATTCCTAAATGCCACTTTTAATTACACCCATCCAAAACCTTCAAAACCCTTCCTTCTAGGCATCGGATAGCTGGTTTCAAAGGTGATTAGATAAGCACTCTTAACTCCAGCGGATTAGAATCAGGGCAAGGTTTTGTTTGCTCTGGACTCTTCATACGATGGCCTCTCCCCTCTTGAGTACGACTCATTATTGGCTCCACAATGCCCATGTGCCGACTTGCTTCCTCCCTTCAGAAGTGATGGGCTTAAACTCGCAACCGAATGCAGAAAGCTTATCTCTGATTGACCTGGAGATTCAGGATGGTGCGATCGCCACCATCCAATCTTCGGTCACTAGAAATACCACCCAGGAGAATTCAACCGTTCCGGCGATCGATTTACGGGGGGGACAGGTTTGGCCCTGCTTTATTGATCTCCACACTCATCTGGACAAAGGGCATATCTGGAATCGTACCTCTAACCCGGATGGTACCTTTGATGGCGCTTTAAAGGCAGTTCAACAGGATGCCCAACAATATTGGCTCGCTGAAGATATCTATCGCCGCATGGAATTTGGGTTGAAGTGCAGCTATGCCCACGGCACCCAAGCCATTCGGACTCACATTGACTCCTCCGGTGACCAAGCCGAGATTAGTCTCACCGTGTTTGCGGCCCTCCAAAAGGAGTGGGCCGATAAACTCATCCTACAAGCGGTATCTCTCGTACCCTTAGATTATTTCTTGACCCCAGCCGCAGAAGTTCTCGCGGATCAGATTGCCGAAATCAAAGGCGTGCTAGGGGGTGTTGCCCGGATGGGGCCAGATTTAGATGCTCAATTGGATCGGGTATTTGCCCTCGCCAAAGAGCGAAATCTGGATCTGGACTTCCACACCGATGAAAGCAACAATCCAGAAGACATCACCCTGCGCCATGTGGCCGCCGCCGCTCTGCGCCACGAATTTACAGGCCAGATTGTTTGTGGTCACTGTTGTAGCCTAGCGGTTCAAAGCCCAGAGGAGGCAGCAATCACCCTCGACCTGGTTAGACAGGCAGGCATTGGAGTTGTTAGCTTGCCAATGTGTAACCTCTATCTTCAAGATCGGGGACAGAACCGCACACCTCGCTGGCGGGGAGTCACCTTACTCCATGAACTTAAGCAGCAAGGAACTCCTGTTGCAGTCGCCAATGATAATTGCCGAGATCCCTTTCATGGCTTTGGCGATCATGATGTGTGGGAAGTGTTCGCCCTTTCCGCCCGCATTGCCCACCTTGATCGCCCCTATGGTGATTGGCCCCTAGCGGTCACCGCCACCCCCGCCCAGTTAATGAAGTTACCCGGAATCGGAAAACTTGCACCCGGAACTTCGGCGGATTTAGTGCTGTTTAAAGCTCGGAATTTTAGTGAACTGCTGGCGCGATCGCAGCATGACCGCACCGTTCTGCGACAGGGAATACCAATTGATACGACGCTGCCCGATTATGCTGAATTAGATGACCTATGTGGCTTTTTTGAGGCAACCCCATGACTTCTACCACAACCCGATCCATTGATTACCAAGCTTTAGCTGCTCAACTAGAGGGCATGGAAATTATGACTGACCCCACTCAAGTCGCTAAGCTCTCCCAGGATTACTTCACCTTCAGCCCCGTCTTAGTGCCTCAACTCACGGGAAAAACCGGGGATTTGGTAGTTCGTCCCACCAGTGAAGCGGAGGTGTTACGAGTAGCCCAGGTTTGCGTGCAGTTCAAGGCACCCTTGACCATCCGAGGAGCAGGAACGGGCAACTACGGACAATGTGTCCCCCTGGCAGGGGGCGTGATTCTCGACACGACTCGGATGCAACAGGTGAAGTGGATTAAGCCCGGTTTGGCTTGTGTAGAACCAGGGGTTAAGTTGGCAGCCCTCGATAAACAAGCCCGGGAAAGCGGTTGGGAAATTCGCATGGCTCCTTCGACCT
Organism: Leptolyngbyaceae cyanobacterium; assembly: GCA_035285265.1. GTDB lineage: Bacteria > Cyanobacteriota > Cyanobacteriia > JARCMD01 > JARCMD01 > JAYKHH01. Next base: position 2,551 of record JAYKHH010000232.1, read on the forward strand.
ACCGAACTGCCACGATTGGGGGTTTTATTGGGGGCGGTAGTGGCGGTATTGGTTCGATTAGTTATGGATGTCTGGGCGATCGCGGCAACGTCCTAGCCCTACGGGTGGTCACCCTAGAAGATGCACCCCGCGTGATTGAGCTACGGGGCGATGAGGTACAAAAGGTGAACCATGCCTACGGAGTGAATGGCATCATCACCGAACTAGAAATTCCCCTTGGCCCTGCCTACCCTTGGGCAGAAGTGATTGTCAACTTCTCGGACTTCATGACCGCTGCTCACTTTGGTCAAGCCTTGGGAGAATCCGACGGTATTATCAAAAAGTTGATCAGTATCCATGCAGCCCCGATTCCCAGCTATTTGACGGCTCTCCGGAGTGTGATGCCAGAGGGAGCCCATGCGGCTCTGTTGATGGTGGCTGAAACGTGTCTCCAACCCTTGGCTGACCTCGTACGGCAATATAACGGCACAATTTGTTATCAAAAAACAGCCCAAGAAGCCAGTAAAGGCACCTCTCTAGCAGAATTTTCCTGGAATCACACGACCTTACACGCCCGGAATGTAGACCCCTCCCTGACCTATTTACAGACCCTCTTTCCCCCTGACAAAAGCCTCAAGCTCCTAGAGCACATGTATCATCACTTTGGGGATGAGGTATTGATGCATCTGGAATTTTTCAGGATGGGGGGCAATCTAATTCCAGGAGCACTACAACTGGTGCGCTACACCACTAAGGAACGCCTGGATGCAATCATTCAGTACCACGAAGAACAGGGGGCATTTATTGCCAACCCCCACACCTACATTTTGGAAGATGCAGGCAGAAAAGTTGTTGATCCAGAACAACTCAAATTCAAGGAAATGGTTGACCCCTACGGCTTACTAAATCCCGGCAAAATGCGGGCATGGCTAGAGCGCTAGGGGTTGGGTTGCTTGCTTATACAAATTTCTGGGTAGCATGTCTTGGGCAGGGCACAAGCTTTGCGCCCCTACAGAAATACTGGGCTTGATAGGAAACGTCAATGCAAGATTTAAAACAAACCATTAGCAGCTACTCTGGCAAAGACCTGAAACAGAGGAAAGGCTGGTATTCTCCAGCAGCAGAGGCTTACAACCAGACAAGACCTCGCTATCCCCAGGGTTTAATTGATCGGGTGGCAGAGATCGCTCACCTCTCCACCACCTCAAAAATTCTGGAATTAGGATGTGGCCCCGGCACTGCTACCGTTGCATTTGCCCAATTAGGCTGCTCAATTCTCTGCGTGGAACCCAATCCGGATTTTTGCCAGTTAGCCCAAAACAATTGCGAACCGTATCCCTGTGTGGAAATTCAGAATACTTCGTTTGAAGAGTGGGATCTGGAGGCTGACAAATTCGATGCGGTTTTAGCAGCCTCCTCCTTTCATTGGATACCGCCAGCAATAGCATATCCCAAAGCAGCGAATGCCTTACGCGCCCATGGCTCGCTAATTTTACTGTGGAATAATCAACTTCAGCCTCAGTATGATGTCCACCAATGCTTATCCGAGATCTATCAAGTCCATGCTCCCTCCCTTGCGAAGTATGAAGCGAGAGAAACCCAAGTAGCAATCTTGAGAGGGTTAGGGCAGATGGTGCTTGATTCCGGTCAGTTCAAAAACTTAGTGACTGAGCAATTAGTCTGTGAAGTCGTGTACAACGCCAATGATTATTTAACCCTTCTTAGCACTTACTCACCCTACCTAGCCCTCGATTCCCAGACAAGGGATGCTCTCTTTGCAGGGTTGAGGGACAAGATAGAGCAGAACCTTGGAGGCACGATTCACCTCTCCTATCTATCTGCTTTTCACGTTGCTCAAAAAAATTGAGAAGGGCATGACACTGTCATGCCCCTCTGACTAATTGACCTTCAGATACCACCCGTTTATCCCGTGATTCAGCAGCGCTGTTTCCTTAGTGGTGATGTTCCTTAGTGGTGATGACCGTGGTTGTGATCGTGGTGAGGATGGCTATGACCATGACCGTGATCATGGGGGTGACCGTGATCATGGTGAGCATGGGTATGGGCTTTGGCGGTTGCCAAACTTGGGTTTACCACCAGTGCCTGTTCTGATAACAAGGCTTCAATGTGAGGATGGGCCCACTCCGCTGCCATTTGCAGGAACTCAGGATGATCGTTCACGCAGGCCATTTGCACGTAGGTCACATCAGGACGCTGGCGACGCAAAGCACCAATAATGTGATCCACATCCAAGAGGGTTTCGTGGTTTTCCGTGGCAAACCCAATTGGCATCATCACAATGGCCGTCGCCCCTAATTCGATCAAGTTTTTAGCGGCTTGATCGGCAGTGGGTTGAGTCCATTTAATCAACGGGGTTTGGTGGTTAAGCCAACCCACGGAAATTAAAGGATAGCGGTGGATTAAGCGATCGCGCACCAAATCATAAAGGGTTTGGCTTTCCGTAATTCCAGAGGTAAATCCCTTGGCTTCATGGGGACACCCGTGGTTCATCAGCACAATTCCCGTTTGAGACGGCAAGTGGGCGACGGCTAACTCTGCTTTAATGGTTTCCTCGACCAGACGAGCCAATAAATCAATATAGGCAGGCTCATTGTAGAAGGAAGGAATATAGCGCTGTCCCTTGACCCAGTGTTCTGCTCCATCCGCTAACTTAACGCGGGCATGATTGACTTGCTCAACGGCAATTCCACTGGTGAAGATAGAATCAACGACTAGGAGGGGGTAAATCAGCAGTTTGTCGAACCCTTGCGCTTTAATGTCGGTTAGAACTTGCTCTGGCAGAAAAGGAGCACAGAAGTTAAACGCTTTAAAGACTTGGATGCGATCGCCCCAGGTTGCCTTTAAGGACTGTTCAATTCCAGCCCGTTGACGCTCAAAGATTGCATTATGGGGAGAAATGAAGTGGCCATGTTGATGATCCCACTCGTGCAGGTCAAACGCCGCCAGAATCTTTGCCAACGGAGGATAAATCCAGGTCGGGACGGGCGCAAACTTAGCGGTGAGTAAATTGAGGGCTTGCTCGTTATAGTTGGCAAAATCCTCATAGCTTTCCACTTCGCCATAACCCATTAGCAAAACCGCCACTCGGTCTTGAGCAGCGGTCTGAATAGGCATTTGTTGCTGCAATTTTTCAGGGGTGGCAACCACGTTTCTTTTCCTCGCCTTGATTTTTGATCAATTCAGTTCAGTGATAGCGTTTTGAAGCGAGGATGCAGTTCACTCACCCCAGCACGCCACTGATTTCCCTTAGGTTAACATCCCCTCCGGGGGGATGAGTCCAAACTTTATAGGAATTTAGCACTTCAAGAGAGATGCCACGGCATACAAGAATTGGGACTGCTAATTTGAGGGATGACGTTCTGTAGGAACACCCCCCAACCCCCTAGCCGCGACCCTGGTTACCCCCGTTAGAGCTTGGGGCAACCATGGGGGGATTGCCCCTACCCATTCATCAAAATATTCAGTAAAAAATCTGGTTCCGCCGATCATAAAATCTTTAGAACCCTTATGTATTCTAGGTTTTAAGAAACTCCCCAGGCAAGATTCGAACTTGCGACCAATCGGTTAACAGCCGATCGCTCTACCACTGAGCTACTGAGGATTGCGTATCTAATACTAACGAGAATTGCGGTCTTTGGCAAGCCCAAAATGGATTTAAATTATGAATTTGATTTTTAGAGGTCGGTGGATTTCAGACCTAACCGTAGTTTTGCCAGTCGCTGCTGGGCAATGGGATCCAGGGAATTGGCTAAGAAACGCCCCGATGATTTCTGAGGGGTTTGCTGCTTTCGGAGAACTCGACGGGCTGTGAATTCTACTTCTTGGGACAGTTTTTGGGCCGACATCCATTCGGCTCCATAACCTACCACCGTTAACTGCTGGGCACGATCGGAGGTGGCCACAATCAGTCGTTGCTGAAACTTACGCAAATCCTGGCGAAACTGGGCACAGGCTCTTTCAATGTAAGTATCGGCGGTTTGCCCAAAATTCGTATAGTAGATCGACACATGCTGAGTCACAACCTCAGCCACACCCGGTGTGTCTTGGTATTGGGCATCAAACACCAGGTGGGTTTCAAAATCTTGAAAAGCGCTGTAATTAACTAGCGCCTCCGCGAGTTCTCGCCTTGCCGCTTCTAAACCATCGCGATCGCGTCTTTCTCGCAGCTCAGTCCATGCTCCAACAATGTTGTAGCCATCTACCAATAAAATAGCCTGGGGGGATCGACGGGGCATGACTCCGGGTCAGGGCTTGCAAGATTGACAAAAATCTCATTGCCTATTTGCTATGATGGCACTTTTTATCGTGTTGTGTGAAAACTAGATGGGTGAGAGCTTAACAATTAATCTAGAATTGCTAATCACCTAGGGGATGATTATGGTTCATTTATACTGCCTACTAAGCGCTGCTTTAATCGGGCTGGATTACCTTGATCGACTACATGCCCCTGCTCCAGCAGAAATGCACCATCGCAATAATTGAGTTCTTCTAAGCGGTGGGTGACCCACAGGGCCGTTAGCCCTCGGCTTTTGACCAAGCGCTGCACCTGCACAACCAGATCAATTTGACTTTCCGGATCTAGCAGCGCGGTTGGCTCATCTAATAGCAACACCTCACAATGGCGGGCGATCGCCCCCGCGATCGCAATCCGCTGTTTTTGCCCCCCACTGAGGGCATAAATGGGTCGTCGCTGTAAATCTAACAGATTGACTGCCGTTAGCGCTTCTTCAACTCGCTGACGAACCTGGAGGAGGGATAGTTTTTCTTCCACTAGTCCGAAGGCGACATCGGCTCCTACCGTGGGCATCACCAGTTGATGATCGGGATTTTGGAAAACAAAACCCACGGGTGGAGTCATGGCAATCTGACCGGATTGAGGACTTAACAGCCCACCCAAAAGCCTTAGTAAGGTGGATTTACCACTGCCATTGGTTCCCAAGAGCATCCAAAACTCGCCCCTAGGCACGGTTAAGGAGCAAGACTGTAATACTACCGTTCCTGAAGGCCATTGGAAATTTAGATCCTGGACTGTAATGGCAGCAGCCGTGTAGGG
>JAYKHH010000233.1:0-3419 GCA_035285265.1 Leptolyngbyaceae cyanobacterium
CGATGTCACTTTCGATAAACGGTTGACCCACGGCGACTCCAGCTAATGCACCCCTGAACCAGGCATCTCGAAGCACCACCCCTGCCATCCAGTAATTGGGCTGGATATCGCCAAAGCCGGTGTTGTCATAGCGACTATAGCCATAGCGTCCAACAAGCCCAAGATTTCTCGCGATCGTGACTTCTGCATTGATGCCCAACCCTTCAAAGGCATGACCATACACTTCTCCTCGGGTGTATTGCAGGCGGAGGATTGCTGTCCTGGAGGGGGCGTACTCCAATTCCAGGAAGCTTTGAGCCGAATCACCAAAGAGCCCCCGACCGCCCAGATTGGCAGTCACAGGATTTCCTGAGATCGGGTAGAGTAACCGGATAAATGGAGCGGTCCCTTTCAGTAACCCTTGCTGGCTGGGATTGGCTGCATCCGCTGCAACGTAAAGGGCACGGAAGGTGAATCCACCTTTGCTGGGGTTCCAGGCAACAACGGCTCCCGCACCAGGACCGTTAATGGGAAAAAGAACATAATTGTTGACAAATGCCTCTGTACTGAAGTCACGGAAGCTCAAATTGGCATGGTAATTCAGATCAACGTAATCTGTAATCCGCATGTCCGGTGCGATCGTAACCGTGAAGTCAGAAGTCGGTCTGAAAGTGTAGTACAACCGCGTAATCTCAAAATTGCCGGTACTCGGCGGTTTGGATGAAAAGTCTAACCCACTGCCAAAATTCGGTTCCAGAACGGCTGCAGCATTGTCATTTGCCCCACCACTGGCTGCACCCAATCGCAATTTCAGTAAATCGGTGCCTGTAAAGCTAGTATTCAAGTCCAGGGCTACGCGGTAGATCGTCGTTGGATTGGGATCAGAAGTGGCAATCGTCATACCCCTGGGATCGACCAATCTATCCCCTGTAAACCCGCCCCCATTGGCAGCAAACACCAGTTGCCCTGTCAGTTTGGTAGTGGTGGAAAATGCCTGAGCGGTGGAAAATGCCTGTTTTTCCAGAGTTGCGGTTCGGGCTTCCAGGGCATCCACTCGTCCACGCAACGTTGCCAGTTCAGCGGCAAAGGTTTCCTGCAGACTCTGCAGAGTTCGCAGGTCAGCTTGACTGACCCGATCGGTTGTGGTCGCCGTCAGGATTGAACTGATCCGATCGACACAGGCATTTAACCCAGCGGCAAATTCGTACCGCGTCAGGGTTTGATTTCCCCGCAAGGTGCCATCTGGATAACCCGCTAGACAGCCATACCGTTCTGCTAAAGACTGTACCGCCTGAAAGGCCCAATCTGTGGGACGGACATCCGCAAGCTGGTCTATGCTTGTGAACTGTTCCATGACCAGATCCGCTTTTGACCCTGCTAGGGCTGGAAGGGTGTGGGCTAAGAACAGGCAGACAAGGCTCAGGCTAACGGCGTGCGATCGACGGTCTGGCGGGTTACGACTCATGACTGAGGGGAGGTTGGCTGATAAATGGATGGCTCAGGAACAGTAGTCAGGTAGTCAAGGGGACAGGAAACACACTCACCTGGAGTTAGGAAGCGTTTTATAAGGTTCAGGTAATGATGCTATAGGTTGCGTCTCTGCAATGAATTTGAGAAAAGCATAGGCATCTCCCGGAGAATAGCGAGAGCGATTGCCCTGGTATTCAATCATGTAAGTTCCTGAGACCTCGCCACAGGCTGTACAGGTAATGACGCTTGACTTCAATGTGTCAATACTTAATTGTGAGATTTGGCTTTTCAGCCATATTTCAAACTCAGTGTCGATCGATGAATTTGGAGTGGGGGATGACATAGGATGATTGAAAATAAACTTGCTTCCGGTTGGCTCAGTTCTCAGGCTGCAAAGATAACTGCAAGTAGTGAGGTATTAGCCAATTTTGGGCAATACCTCCTGGAAGAGAAGTTGGATTAATTGGGAACCCTCGGGCTTGCTCCAGTCCTGGGCCAGTTCAGCAATCATTGTGTTTGTTGCAGTTAAGACAACCCCTGCTTTTTCCATGCGTCGTCTGGACATCTCTTCCGACAGGTCAAAAGGAGAGCCAGAAGCATCCATAACTGCCTGAACCTGATACCCATCCTCAACGGCATGGATGGATGGAAACACCAGACAAACATCAGTGGTGACACCAGCCATAATCAAATACTTCCGTCCTGTTGCTTCAACAGCTGCCTTGAAATTGCTGTCATTCCAGGCATTAACAATTCCGGCTCGTTTCACTCGATTCTCAAAGACTTGCGGCAAAATTTCCTGTAACTCTGGCATCAGAGGCCCCTGGATACGCTCTTCCTGACTGCTGGTGAGAATGACAGGTAAATTCAGAATTTTCGCTGCTTTTGCCAAGGCTAAAGTATTGCGCTTGACGACCTCGAGGGGCAAATTTTTGATCAATTGCATGGTGCCAACCTGATGATCAATGAGCATTAAGGCAGCGTTGTTTGGTGTGAACAGATTTTTCATTGATTCCTCCGGGAAAAATTAGATTTGAGAATTGGGATAACGAACCATAGCGCTCAATCTTTTGGATAGAGCCATTTACGAAACAGTTGAGTTAACCGGGGCATGATTACATAGGTCAGCAACCAGACCACTGCACCGACGGTGAGAAACTGCACTAGGAGAGTGGGTAAGGGAGCCAGCAGAACCTGTAGAAGCCGACCGACGATCGACAGCGTAATAAACACCCCAAACCAGGTCAGCAACGCCATTTTGTAGCGTTTAGGGGGTAATTTTTGCGGACGCCTGGGTAATTCAAACCAGGTTTCTAGCCCTGTAAGAACCTGAACATTTTCTAATTCCTGGATCAGGGGTTTGGTTCGTTCAATCAGGTCTTTCCGTTCCTGGGAGTTCAACCAGTCGCACAAATGCTCCTGGCGATCGAAATGCAGCACGATAATATACTCGGAATGCACACCCGCTTGCGGACTTAGAATGTTCACTCCCAGGTATCCGGGAAAGGTCTTGGCAACGGGAATGATGTCTCGCATCCAGGCTTCATAGGCGTCCTCTCGGCCCGGTTTGATCAAATGGGCGATAACTGCAGTAACGTGATGTTCGGTAAGGTGAGGGCTATACATAACTCCTATCTGGCAAAATCTGACCCCGTGACATGGCAACCATTGCGAGTAGCTGCACCCGTCGATCAACCCCAAATTTATTCATTAAATTGCGAACATGAGTCTTAATCGTGTTTTGACTCACGTGTAGGGCCGTTGCAATTTCAGGATTGCTGCAACCCTCCGTAACTAACTTGAGAACTTCCAGCTCTCGCCCGGAGAGGGGTTGAACCTGCGTCCTGAAAAAATGAACAGAAACACACTTCGCACCGTTTTGATCGGTTTGCGACAGCCGATTAATGTAGTCCAAAAACGGTTGTTGCTGATCAAATTAGATCGAGAAGGTAACGATCGCGGTAAGCATT
>JAYKHH010000234.1:0-4641 GCA_035285265.1 Leptolyngbyaceae cyanobacterium
CCAGTAAAACGGAGCGGGCTGCCCTGCGTCAATGGTGCTTTATAAACCCATGACGACATAGGTTCTTACTTGGTTGCGACGACTGCCAAATTCCAGGCTAGCCGTTTCATTAGGGGAATTTTTTTGAGAGTAGTATCTAACTTTTCTAAACGCCAATAATCTTTTTCCAATCTGGCTTGCTCCGTAATAATTTTTTTCCAGTAACGCTCCTGGTTAGGATTCACCCTCTCAATTAAGTAGAAGCGCAAAAAGATCCACAGGGTAGCAATCCAAAAGGTATCGTAGGCAGTTTCTGAAAAGCGCGATCGCACAAAATTGACAATATCAATATCTAACGGGGTTTCGTCTTCAGTCCTCACACTGGTTGCGATCCGGCGGTATACATTAATGATCGGGTTATGTCGGAGCGGATCCCAAAAACAAGCCTTTCCACCGGGTTTTAATACGCGGTGCATCTCTGATAACACGACCTCTGGATTAGGCAAATGGTGTAGCAAATTGGAGGCGTAAACAATATCAAAGGTATTGTCTGGAAAGTCTATGGCGAAGGCATTGATCACCCGCCCTTCCACCTTGACCTGATTGAGTTCAGCAAGCTTCAGGGCCACTTCTACCATCCCCGGAGAATAGTCTGCCGCCACACAACGTGCCCCCTGTTGAGCAAAATACACACTGTTCTCTCCGGCACCACAGCCGAGATCTAAAACGTATTTACCCCTGACCGTTCCGAGGTGATGAAGAATAAATCGGTTCTCTGGGGCCGTGCAGGCTTCAAAATAATCTTGAACCTTAATCCCCTCAATATCAATTGCAGCGGCCCAACTATTGTGAAATTGGCGTTCTCGTTCTAGTGTTTCGTCAAGCATTAGGGTCAATCAGTACGGACTATTAAATGGCTGACCATCTCTAGGGCAGGCGAATTATATGAGACTAGTTCGCCCCCTCACTCAAACATGCTACTCCCTGAGCGCACCTCTACCCTATGAGAGGAAATTGAATAATTTAATAGCCTGGTGGGGCACAAGAAATAACTGGGCTCCCTGGAAGGACTTAAAGAACTTTACAGACCTTGAATATTCTCAGTAATCAATTTTTATTTGTGATATAGATCACATATTGCAGGTGATGAGATCACGGGCGATCGCCCCGTAAAATCACACGAGTCTATCTAGCCTTGGTTAACAATAAAATCTAACTTCCTTGATTTGCTGATCCGCTCGTTCTTAGGTGCATGGAGATTCCTATGACTTTTGCCAGAGGTGCTACTAAATCTCTCAAACTACTGCCCATTCTCATCCATGAACCGTTAGGGCACCGATTCAGCTTTTACTTAGAAGGAAAAATTTGGGAAGGGATCAATCTCAATGGCGAGTTGCATGGATTGGTCTATGAGTGTCAGGGGGCTGGCAAAGCTCAAGCCCGTCGGCTGGCTCGGTATCTGACGGGGCGGCGCATTCCAATTACAATCACTTGCTCAGACCAGCAGTATGCACTTTGGATTAGCCTCCGTACCCTTGCCCACCTCAGTGCAGATCAGCATCGGTATATCAAAGCCATAGAGCGGCTGGGTTTATTAAGTTCGGCTAATCAGAAAACCCAGGGATTTAAGGTGCTGCCCCTGTGTGGATAGGGTAGTGAGGTATCAGGCTTTGCCATAGGCAATTTCCACGGGAGCGTTTATAGCTTCGATGAGGATTCAGCCCAGCCAACGAAGGAGTTAGGTATCAGAGAAGAGATGTCATGGTGAGTATCTTCCTGGTACCCGCCGAGGTACGGCTATCTATCTTGTGATTGATTGCTCTATGGTTTTCCCATGTTATTTCTGAAACAGATGCTGATTGCCCCTTTCCCATCCACGGGGATGGCTCGGTTAGGTCTCAATCTAACTTAGATCCTGTAAAGAAATAATAGCCAAGATTCAATGCGTTGTCAGATCAATCATGACCCTCATGTCTCGGCAGAAGCAGCTATCTCCCCAACGGAGCCCCTAGCAGGAGGCGATCTCTGGAAATCGCTTTTGGCTGCCCTCGATCAAATTTGCGCTCCTGCGGATTCTCCTGCATCCTACACTATCACTGAGTTTGGTTTAGGCCATGAGTTGCTGGTACATCCCTCGCCTAGTACAACCGATTTGTGGGTGGTTTGTCGAGGACAGGTGCGGTTACTGTGCTATCCAGCAGGCGAGTCTCGTGAAACCACAGCCATGCTCCTGGAAGCGGGAGATACCTTAGGTGCAGAAGCTAGTTTTGGTCTGAATCTGCCTGCCTATCGAGGCATTGCCATGGGTTCGGGTGCGATCGCTCGCATTCCAACCACAGCACTAGCCCTTTTGCTAGAGACGGTACCTTCCTATCGGCAGGTGTTGGGACAGCTTGCCGTCGAACGGGAACGGCTATTGTTCTTCAAAACGGCTACGGAGTTGCGATCGCTTCCCAGCCGACTGTTGCGCTCCATCCAAACTTGGGGTGAACGACGCATGATGCCCGGTACTCGATTGGCCGCCGCCACCCCCGCCGCTGAAGGACGGTTCTGGCTGCGACAGGGGGAAGTGCGAAGTCAGAGGGAGGATGGGGTAGTTCCCAACCTGGGGAGCAGTTGGGGTTATCCGGATCCCACCCCTGATGATTGGGTAGCCCAGACTGAACTCATCGTTTATCAGCTTGATCCAGAAGCATGGGATCGCCTGAGCGCGTTGTCCAGCAATCGGAATGCCAGAACGGTGACGGGGGAAACCTCTCAGCCTACGACACCTAGGGCGATCGCCCCGCCTCGTCCCCTCTCTGCTGCTGCGGGGATGGCTCCGACGACTTCCCCATCCCAGAGCACCACAGCGATCGCCCCGGCTCAGTCTCAGTCCCTGACGCAGCCATCCCCCACGGTGATCTTTGCGAAACCGAAACAGCGCCGTCTGTTAGATTGGCTGGATCGCTATCCCTGGGTAGAACAGCAGAGTTCCTCAGACTGTGGAGCCGCTTGCCTATCGATGATCCTGCGCTATTGGGGGAAGCGGGTGCCCGTGCATGTGTTGCGCGATCGCGCCAATGTGGGTCGTACAGGAGCTTCCCTGAAAAACTTAGCCAAAGCCGCCGAAGCCCTTAACTTCCACGCCCGTCCGGTGAAGGCGAGTCTGAACCGCATGGTGGATCAACCCAACCCCTGGATTGCTCACTGGGAAGGTAATCACTATGTGGTGGTCTACCGTTTCCGAGGCAATCGGGCGATTATTGCCGATCCTGCTCTGGGACGACGGACCCTTTCCTCTCAGGAATTTCAGCGCCGTTGGACGGGCTATGCACTCTTGCTCGATCCCACCGATCAGATAGATACCCTGGAAGCGCACCAACCTTCCCTAGGCAAATACCTAAAGTTTTTGTTGTCCTATCGCACCCTGGCGTTTCAAATCGTTCTGGTTTCAGTGCTGATTCAAATCTTTAGTGTAATTACGCCGTTATTTACGCAGATCATCTTGGATCGGGTCGTCGTTCAAAAAAGCCAGTCTACCCTCAACGTCTTTGCCCTGGGACTCTTGCTATTTGGAGTCTGGAGCGTGGGCATGACGGGGGTGCGGCAGTATCTTTTGAGCTATTTCTCGAATCGGCTCGATCTGACGCTGATTAGTGGCTTTATTCGCCATACCCTCACCTTACCCCTCAAGTTTTTTGAGTCGCGACGGGTGGGCGATATTCTGACGCGGGTTCAGGAAAACCAAAAGATTCAGCGGTTTCTGGTTGGACAGGTGGTGTTGGCTTGGCTGAACTTTATCACCGCTTTTATTTATCTGGGGCTGATGTTCTATTACAACTGGCAACTGACGCTCTTGGTGCTGGCGTTGATTCCACCGATTGTGCTGCTGACCCTGGGAGCTACCCCTTGGCTACGGCGAGTATCACGGGAGGTATTTAATGACTCCGCAGATCAGAATTCTTCTTTGGTGGAGATGATAACGGGGGTAGCGACGGTCAAGGCCGCCGCCGCTGAGCAAGATCTCCGGTGGCGATGGGAAGATCACCTCACCAATCAGATGAATGCGCTCTTTCGCGGACAAAAGTTGGGAATTGGTCTTCAGTTGGGGAGTGGCCTGATTAACTCCATCGGCAACACTGCCTTGCTTTGGTATGGGGCCACCTTGGTGATTCAGGGGCAGTTGACCATTGGGCAGTTCGTGGCGTTCAACATGATGATCGGTTACGTGATCAACCCCGTGGTGTCACTCTCGAATCTATGGGACGAACTTCAAGAAGTATTGATTTCCGTGGAGCGATTGGATGATGTGTTTGAGGCTAAGCCAGAGGAACCACCCGGTTTGGCTTTGCTGGGCCTACCGACGCTCAAAGGTGCTGTGCAATTTGAAAATGTAAACTTTCTCTATGGAGACGATGAAGCGCACAATACCTTGCAAAATCTTTCCTTTGCCGTGCAGCCCGGACAGACCATCGCCATTGTGGGCCATAGCGGTTCTGGGAAAACGACCTTGGTGAAGCTGATTCAGGGTCTATATTTTGCTAACAGCGGGCGGGTGTTTATTGATGGCCATGATCTTCGCCATGTATCGCTGCAATCCCTGCGATCGCAGATGGGAGTCGTTCCCCAGGAATGCTTTTTGTTCTCTGGCACCATTCGGGAAAATATTACCCTCCACCG
>JAYKHH010000235.1:0-4945 GCA_035285265.1 Leptolyngbyaceae cyanobacterium
GTTTTGGACTAACTGTACCTGTAACGGCATATTCCTTGGGGAGTGTAGATGGATTGCGAACAGAAGGGGTTGGAATCAGGAAATAATCCAAAATCTAAAATCGCAAATCTAAAATTGCCAGACTCGAATTGAGAAGTTCTAGAATAGAGTTCCCGTGCCTCCTATTTGAGTCTGCCATGCTTCCTGTCATCCCTACGTCCTCTGTAGAACCAACTACAGAACTAACTGCGTCAGTTTCTCGACAAGATCCCCTCTTAGGGGCTTCTCTAGCTGAGTTGACGGATTGGATCAGGCAGCAAGAACAACCTGCCTATCGGGCACAACAACTCCATCAATGGATTTATCAGAAAGGCGTGCGATCGCTGGCAGATATTTCTGTATTTCCTAAACAATGGCGATCGCTTGTAGCCGAGGTTCCCATTGGCCGCTCTGACCTCCATCTTCGCTCCGAAGCTCCCGATGGCACCGTGAAATATCTGCTGCGTCTGAGCGATGGTCAAATCATTGAAGCTGTGGGGATTCCTTCGGAAAAACGACTGACGGTTTGTGTCTCTTCCCAAGTGGGTTGCCCGATGGCCTGTGATTTTTGTGCGACGGGCAAGGGTGGGTTCGTCCGTAACCTAGCCCCCCATGAAATTATTGACCAAGTTCTAACCGTCCAAACCGATTTTCAACAACGGGTTAGCAATCTAGTCTTTATGGGCATGGGGGAACCCTTGCTCAATTCCGAAAACGTGTTGGCAGCGATTCGCTCCCTCAATGAAGATGTGGGAATTGGACAGCGATCCATTACCCTTTCCACTGTGGGGATTCCCGGTCGCATTCGTCGTCTCGCCCAATCGGAACTCGCTGAAAACCGCATTTCCCAGATTACCCTAGCCGTCAGTTTGCACGCTTCTAATCAAACCCTGCGAGAACAGTTAATTCCCAGTGCTCGCCACTACCGACTCCAAGATTTGATGGCAGAATGCCGTGAATACGTAGACATCACAGGTCGTCGAGTTACCTTTGAGTACATCTTGCTGGCAGGGTTGAACGATCGCCCAGAACATGCGGTGGAACTTGCCAAACTTCTACGAGGCTTCCAAAGCCACGTTAATCTGATTCCCTACAATCCCATCAGTGAGGTAGACTACCAACGCCCTGACCCGCGACGAATTGCAGCATTTCTAGCAGCGTTGAAGCAACATCACATTGCTGCCAGTGTGCGCCAGTCAAGGGGGCTGTCCGCCGATGCTGCCTGCGGTCAACTCCGGGCCTCCAAGATTAAGGCGGTTGGGGAAGCCTCCAAAGGGGGCGGTTAGAAACCGCAGCTATACGAGCAAAACCTGCCGTCGCAGGTTCAGAAATTGAGGTTCCAGGGCAAAGTCCGATCAAGGAGTTACGTCTGGAGTCCGCGCAGGCGGACTTAGTACGTGTAGCTGCGGTTTCTAACCGCCCAGCGTCTCTGCCCAAAACACGCTGCAATCCTCTCTTTAGATAGACCTAATCCCACTATTGCGATCGCTAAAATTGGTTGAAAAAGCAGATTGCTCTCCAATGCCTAAGCAAGACCGACCTAGCAATACGCCCGTCCTAGAGCGTGTACTCCAGACTCAACAGGAAGTCACTCGGACTGACAATCGAGCCTCACGGGTGCTGGTACTAGGGATGTTGTTTACTTCTTTGTTGGGCTTAGCGATCGCTGCCCTCATCTTCAACCAGCGTTCTCAACCCCCGGCAACTGTTAGTTCTGCACCTAGCTCTCAACCTTCACCCCTACCCCCTACTGCTTCCCCACCTTCTCCAATTCCCACATCCCCACCTCAGATTATTCAGAGTCCTTCCCAGACCGCCAACCCAACGCCTCAAACTCCGGTTCCTACATCCAAGCCAAATCTGGCTAGTCCTTCGCCCCAACGCACATCCCAACCGAATATCAGTCCTGTTCCAATCCCTAGCCCCCCACGAACTGCTGCCACTCCCAGTCCCACCCCCAGAAGAAGGGTTGCTCCAACTCCTCGTCCTCCAGTCGGAGCGACTCCGAGAACGCCTAGCCCTCAACCTACAACGGCAGTAACTCCCTCTCCTAGCCCAACGGGTAGCCCGACCGGACCAATATCACCTCCAACCGAAACCGCTGCGCCCACGTCCCCAGCCAATATACCGACACCTACCCCCACGAGAACCGTCGGGAATTCTCCGACTCCCACTCCAATCCCACCTGGAACAACAAGTAATAGCCAAGCCGCTCCTCCCGCAGTGAATGCAACCAATAATGATGCTTTCTCTCCTGCCACTCCCACCGATCCAGTGCTGAGAAATGAAGTGGTGACCCTCGTGCAAAGCAGTTTCCCCAACAATCAATTCACGGTGGTGGTGCAAAACGGGGTGGTGACGGTAACAGGTTTTGGAGCTACGCGATCGCAGCTTCAGCAACTAGAGACAGCAATTCGCCAAGTACAAGGGGTTAAAGACGTTAATATGTTAACGAGTGCGGGCGCACTTGGTCTGTGAAGCCCTCACGGCTAGCTGCTTAAAGCATCCTTTTCTTGTTGCATGACTTCACTGACTACTTCTGAGACTTCAGGCTCGACTAATCCCTTGCTTACCCTAAACTACGAGCCTGCCCTAGAAGCCCTAGGAGAGGATTTTTTCGACCCCGTTCCAGCGGCTGAGTTTCCGACACATATCTTACGGTTTCGTAATGACTCCATCCTGCAACAACTGGGGTTAGAGCCTGCATCGGTTACAGATGAAGATTTCATTAATGCCTTCGGCAAATTTCAGGGAGTGCGTCCTTTTTTAGCTCTCCGATATCATGGCTATCAGTTTGGAGAATATAACCCTGCCCTAGGGGATGGGAGAGGCTTTCTCTACGGTCAAGTTCGAGGTCAGGATGGGGAACTGTATGACTTTGGTACCAAAGGCTCTGGAAAGACACCTTACTCTAGGGGCGGGGATGGCAAACTCACCCTGAAAGGGGGAGTGAGGGAAGTGCTAGCTGCCGAGGCGTTACATGCCCTAGGGGTTAGGACTTCCCGCTGCTTCAGCCTGATTGAAACGGGACAAGCCCTATATCGCGGCGATGAACCTTCTCCAACCCGATCCTCCGTGATGATCCGGTTTAGTCGATCGCACATCCGGTTTGGCACCTTTGAACGATTTCACGCCCTAGGACGCAAAGATTTAACGCAGAAGCTCCTCGATCATGTGATTGAGTATTACTATCCCCACCTTTGGGGCCAGCCGGATCAATACGCTTTGTTCTATGCCGAATTAGTACAACGGGTGGCTGCACTGGTCGCTCAGTGGATGTCCGTCGGTTTTTGTCATGCGGTTCTGAATACGGACAATATGTCGATTACCGGGGAAAGTTTTGACTACGGCCCCTATGCGTTTATTGAAACCTTTGATCCTCGGTTTACGGCGGCCTATTTTGATTACTACGGGCGCTATAGCTACGGGAATCAGCCTTCCATTTGCCATTGGAACTTAACCATGCTGCAGCATCCCCTCAAAGCAGTGATGGCAGAGGCCGATCTGGAAGCGGGCTTGGCGGGATTTGAGCAACACTATTACGCTGCCTATCGTCAACGGATGCTGAATAAGTTGGGGTTAGAACAGCTTCCCATCGAAGAAGCCGATGACTTAATTGAGCTAACCCTGGAACTGTTAATTAGAACTCAAGTGGGTTACCATGACTTCTTTATGACCCTGGCTCAACAGTTTACGGAGTCCTGGCATGGGGATGCCGCCCACATCTTAAGCTCGGTGGATTTTATCAAGTCTCCTGAACAAGCCCAGTGCCTAGAAAAGTGGCGGCAGCTTTACCATCGGAGTTTGCAAGGTATCTCCCTAGATGCCCTAGATCAGGTGGCTCAGCGCCTCCATCGGCACAACCCTAAGACAGTTTTGCTGAGACCCAAAATTGAGTCGATTTGGGAGCCGATTGTAGAGGAAAATAATTGGACTCCCTTTTATGAGCTAGTCGCCCAAGTTTCTAGTCCAGGGATGATGCCATAAAACTTGGGTTCGCTAGGCGAGAGGTCTTCTTGCTGGTCAGGGTAGTTCTATGAATAACCTCAACCTGTTAATTTTGGCAATTTATATCATTTGTGTTGCCTATGTGATTTACCAGGCGATGTCATCTTTAGATAATAAATTGACCATTCAGGTGAATGAAGCGCTACTCAAGCAAGAATTAAAAAGTAAAAATATTCAAGATCTAGTCATTATCAATTTTGGTTTTGCCAGACGCTATCAATTAGATGATTTAAAGCAATTACTCGTGATAGTGATCAATATATCTGAGCAACACGCCATTTATATTGATTGGGATCATTGCTCAATTACGGATTTGGGGGGGCGATCGCGGCGGGTGATTCGTCTTTTGCCGGATATGAATTTTGATCTCTCGCAACCCCAAATTTTTAGCGTGGTTGCCCCCAAGCAAATTCTCAAGGAAAGTCTCACAGCAGAAGATAGCTTGAAGCGCAAACCGGAAACGGGCAACCTAGAGATTTTCACTTTCCTGGTCAATGTCTCTCGGTTAGAAAAAGGATCTCCTGCAGATCAAAAGCGCTATGCCGATTTCATCGCCCTCAAAACCTCTCTTTCTTTTTCTGTAAGATTAGCACTGCGCTGGTCAGATTATGCTTTATTTTGCAAAGCCGATCAGTTACGAGCCACTCCGGATAAAAGTCCACCAGATAATCGGGTTTATGTGAATTGCGTGTTTGAGATCAAAAAAGTTCCTTGGACAGATGCTTTGCCCTGGAATCAACCTAAGGCTCCACCTAAAGCTCCACCTAAAAATAAAACGAAACGATAAGAAAAAAGCTACCGACTTAAGAGGGTGTTTGAAAAGTCTCCTTGGATGAGGATTGCTGCTGGAGATCGCTCCCACTCCCGCCTCTTGATTTAACGTCAGTCTCCAAGGTCGGCGCACCTGCGGGAAGGGCGA